>CAJCHX010000802.1 GCA_903970215.1 Acidobacteriaceae bacterium | reverse complement strand
CGGGGCGGTGTACGCGGGAGCGTCGGGCACCGCCGGGGAGATCGGGCACACCACCCGCGACGAGTTCGGCGAGCTGTGTCGGTGCGGCAACCGCGGTTGCCTCGAGACGCTGGTGTCGACGCGCCACGTCACGTCGTTGCTGAGCGCGACAGGCAACACACCGCCACACACCGTCAGCGAGGTCTTCCGACGGGCACAGGCCGGCGACCGAGCATGTGCGCGGGTGCTCGAGGACGTCGGCCGGCTGGTCGGCCGCGCGGTGGCCGACCTGTGCAGTCTGCTCAATCCGAGCCTGGTCCTGGTGGGCGGCGAACTGGGCCAGGCGGCACCGATCCTGATCCCGGCCATTCGACAGGTCGTGCTCCGGTGTGGGGTCCCCTCCGCTGCCGACCGACTGCAGATTCGGCGCGGGCGGCTGGGCCCCAAGACGCACGTCTACGGCGCCATCGCACTGGCCCTGAGCGACAGTCGTTCGGGTGAAGTGTTCACAAGGTGAACGATCGCGTGGAATTCTGGCTCTTGGTCAGTTGATCTCGTTCAACTACTGGCCGGTATCGAGTTCAATGTGACTTAGGCCACATCTGGTCCTGGCGCTGCGAGGCGCTGGCAAGGGAGAGGGAATACGAGACATGAGTGAAGGTGGGGCAGTTGCCGACGTGCCGTCCATTTTCGGGGACGACGACGAGGGGACCGGCCATGGCGTGATCCGCATCGCGTCGGTCGCTGCGCTCGGTGGACTGCTGTTCGGCTACGACAGTGCGGTCATCAACGGCGCGGTGTCTGCGATCCAGACGCAATTCAACGTGAACAACGGAGTGCTCGGCTTCGCGGTCGCATCCGCGCTCCTCGGCGCCGCCGCGGGAGCCATGAGCGCCGGCCGGATCGCGGACCGGATCGGACGCCTGCGGGTGATGCAGATCGCCGCGGTGTTCTTCCTGATCAGTGCCATCGGGTCGGCCTTCGCTCCCGACCTGGCACTGCTGGTGTGTTTCCGCGTGATCGGCGGCATCGGCGTGGGCGTCGCATCGGTGATCGCCCCTGCGTACATCGCGGAGACCTCACCGGCCCGCATCCGAGGTCGACTGGGCTCGCTGCAGCAGCTCGCCATCGTGCTCGGGATCTTCCTGTCGTTCCTGATCAACTGGGCGCTGGAAGCGGCGGCCGGCGGTGCCGGCAAGCAGTTGGCGCTCGGCTGGGAGGCCTGGCGCTGGATGTTCCTGGTGATGGCGATCCCCGCCATCGTCTATGGCGTCCTCGCCACCACCATCCCCGAGTCGCCGCGTTACCTGATCGCGAAGCAGCGGCTGCCCGAGGCCCGCAAGGTGCTCGGCATGTTGCTGGGTGAGCAGAACCTGGACATCAAGATCAATCGCATCCGGACCAGCCTCGAGGGCGACACCCAGCCCTCGTGGAAGGACTTGATGCGGCCGGGGCGGCACGGGATCAGGGGTATCTTCCCGATCGTCTGGGTGGGACTGTTGCTGTCGGTGTTCCAGCAGGCCGTCGGCATCAACGTGATCTTCTACTACTCGAACGTGTTGTGGGAGGCCGTCGGTTTCAAGGAGAGCCAGTCCAACGAGATCAGCGTGTTCACCTCGATCGTCAACGTGGTCGTGACCGTGGTCGCGATCATGCTGGTGGACAAGATCGGCCGTAAGCCGCTGCTGCTGATCGGCTCGGGCGGCATGTTCATCACGCTCGGCGCGATGGCTTTGTGCTTCGGCACCGCGAAGATCGTGAACGGCGACCCCCACCTGACCGGCGCCGCCGGACCGATCGCATTGGTGGCCGCGAACCTGTTCGTCGTCTTCTTCGGAGTCAGCTGGGGTCCGGTCGTCTGGGTCCTGCTGGGCGAGATGTTCCCCAACCGGATCCGCGGTGCCGCGCTGTCGTTCGCTGCAGCCGGCCAGTGGGCGGCGAACTGGGCGATCACCGTGTCGTTCCCGAGCCTGAAGAGCTTCTCGCTCGGCTTCGCGTACGGCTTGTACGCATTGTTCGCCCTCCTGTCCCTGCTGTTCGTCTCCCGTCTGGTCAAGGAGACGAAGGGGATGTCGCTCGAAGACATGGATGCGCGCTCGGGGATCGAACACCACTCGGCCGCGTAGCCGTCCGGGGGCCCGGCGCGCGTCGCCGGGTCGCCCGGGCCCACATCCGTTGAACTCCCGCGGCGGCGCAGCCTGTGCGCAGCGCCGCCGCGGGTTCCAGCCCAGCGACATACCCACGTCGCTGTCGCACACCACCCCGCACCACATCTGGAGTTCGCCATGCCCACAGCAGGCCCCGTCGATACCACTCTGCCGCCCACCGGCCGCAAAGTCGCCGTACTCGGTCCCATCCCCCGCGACCACGTGACCACGCACCGCGGGGAGGTGATCGACAAGTACGGCTGCGTCCTCTACACGGTCGCTGCGCTCGCCTCACTGCTCGGACCGGATGACGTGGTCCGCCCCATCGTGCACGTCCGCGAGCAGGACCTCGAGCCGATCCACCAGCAGTTGGCCGCGTTTCCGAATATCGACCTCACCGGGATCCGATCGGCCAGCGACCGCGGCGACGTCGTGGAGTTGACGTTCCGGGACCAGAACTTCCGGGACGAGCGCCAGACGGGGTTCATGCACCCCATCACGCCCACCGATGTGGAATTCGCGCTCGACTCCGACTTCTTCGTGTGCGTGCCGATCACCGATTACGAGGTGGCGCACCCCACCCTCGCGTACATCCGGGAGAACAGCGACGGGGCGATCCTGCTCGACTGCCACGGGCCCACGGTGGCACTGACCGCCGCCGGGCAGCGGGTCAGCCGGCTCTGGATCGACCGCGACGCCTGGCTACCCAACATCGACATCATGAAGATGAATCTGGAGGAGGCGGGCTGTGCGTGGTTCCCGCCACCAGGAGCCGATCCCGACGGGCTCGGAGCGCCGCTGCCCAAGGAGCAACTCCCCGAATTCGCCGAGCACTGTCTGGACCGCGGCGTCAAGGCGGTGTGCGTGACCCTCGACGAGGAGGGGTGCGCCCTGTACTTCCGCGGCGCCGACGGTGCGCTCCGCCAGGAGATCGTGGGTCGGATTCCTGTGGAGCACGTCGTGGACACGACCGGATGCGGGGATTCGTTCGCGGCCGGTATGGCGTACGGATACATGATCTCCGGTGATTTCGTGACGGCCGCCCGGTACGGCAACGCCATGGGTGCTCAGCGCTGCTCGGGGAAGGACCTCTCCGTCTACCTGCCGCTGAGCGAGACCAATCGACAGATCAGTGCGGCCTACGGGGAGCCGGTGGCAGCGCCGTGAGCGTCACGATGAGCCCGACCGGGGGCGAGCGAAGCGACGGGAGCGATCTACCCGGCGAGCGCAGCGACGGGGGAGAGCTACCCGGCGAGCGAAGCGACGGGGAAGCCACACCCGGCACCACGTGGACGGTGCGGGAGGACGGCTGGGACCCGAAGCGCGCCAACTACTTCGAGACCGTCTTCACCGTCGGGAACGGACGCCTCGGTACTCGCGGCTCGCTCGAGGAGCGGCACACTGGAGCGCTGCCCGGCACGTTCCTGGCCGGCGTGTACGACGCGCACGACGCTCCGGTGATCGATCTCGTCAACGCTCCCGACTGGCTGGCGACCGAGGTCCTGGTCGACGGTGTTCGGCTCGACCCCGACACCATGACGGTCGTCGAGCACCGGCGGCAGCTCGACCTGCGCACCGGGGTGCTCGAGCGCGAGACGGTCTTCGCCGACGATGCCGGGCGGCGGACGCGGCTGCGGTCGCGTCGGCTGGCGAGCATGGCGGATCGGGATCTGTGTGCCCTCCAGGTCGAGGTGACGCTGCTCGACGAACCCGCCACCGTCACCATCGAGACGGGGGTGGATGCGCATTGCCGGAACCTCGAGCGCCTGCCCGCGTATCCGGACGGGACCTCGTTCGGGTACGACCGCAAGTGGGAGAAGTGGGCACGGTCGACGCATCTGTACGAGACGGGGCGCGGCTTCAACGGCCGGGTGGGCCACGTGATCACCAGGACCATCGACTCGGGTATCGAGATCGGCTACGCATTCGCGGTCGAGTCCGACGTCGAGCCGAGTCGGCGCCGCAACCTGGCGCGCCACGAGTACGTGGCCACCGAGCTGACGTTCGACCTCGGATCGGGTGAGCCGGTCACCGTCGAGAAGCGGGTGGGCATCGCCACGTCCCGCGACCCCGGTGCGGACGGCGCGCCAGTCGACCGCGCCGTCTCGACGGTGCTCCGCGCCGGTGGGTTCGCGGCTGCGGCGGACGCGTCGGCCCAGGCTTGGGCGGGGCTGTGGGCCGATTCGGACTGCGAGATCGTGGGGGACGAGCGCGCCGCGCTGGCGTTGCGGTTCTCGGTGTATCACCTGCTGATCGCGGCGAACCCGGAGGACCCCACGGTCAACATCGGGGCGAAGTCGCTGTCCGGCGAGGGCTATCGCGGCCACGTGTTCTGGGATACCGAGATCATGATGCTCCCGTTCTTCCTGTTCACCCAGCCACGAGCAGCCCGGGCGCTGTTGGGCTACCGTCATCACACCCTGCCCGGGGCCAGAGAGGTGGCGCGGGACAACGGGACGTCGGGAGCGCGCTACCCCTGGGAGTCGGCGGACACCGGTCGTGAGGAGTGCCCGCAGTTCACCCCGGACGGGCAGAACCGCTTCTACACCCGCGAGGAGGAGTTGCACGTCACCGCCGACGTGGCCTACGCGATCGTGCGGTACGCCGACGTGACCGGCGACGACGACTACCTGTTCGGCGATGGTGCGCAGATCCTGTTCGAGACCTCGCGGTATTGGGTCCAGCGGTGCGCCGAGGACGGCGACACCCTGGTCCTGCGCACGGTGATGGGCCCGGACGAGTTCCACTCCCATGTCGACAACAACGCCTTCACCAACCGGATGGTGCGCTGGCACCTCGAACGGGCCGTCGAGGTGTACCAGCGAATGGCGGCGGAACGGCCCGACGCACTGGCCGCGTTGGCCGCGCGCATCGGTCTCACGTCCGACGAGCCCGGTGCGTGGGCTGCCGCCGCCGGCCGCATCGCGGCCCCGATGGATCCCGACAGCGGGGTGATCGAGCAGTTCGACGGGTACTTCGATCGCCTGGTGGTTCCGATCACCGAGTGGGACGCCAACGACATGCCGCGGTATCCCAAGGGCTACAACCACTTCAACTGCGAGGACACGTCGCTGTTGAAACAGCCCGACGTGGTGATGCTGATGTTCCTGCTGCCGGACGACTATTCGTTGGCGACCCGACTGCAGAACTACGAGTTCTACGAGGCCCGGACGCTGCACAAGTCGTCGCTGAGCCCGTCGATCCATGCCATCGTGGGCCTGCAGGTGGGCGACGCGAGCAAGGCGGAGCGGTACTTCGGGCGGTCGGCGTTCGTGGATCTCGACGACAACCAGGGCAACACCGAGGACGGGATGCACATCGCCTCCGCGGGCGGTACCTGGCAGGTGGCGGTGCACGGCTTCGGTGGGTTCCTCGCGGGCCGCGACGGCCTTCGGTTCGCGCCTGCGCTGCCGCAGTCGTGGGAGCGCCTGCGGTTCGCGGTGCACTGGCGGGGCCGGACGGTGCGCGCCGACCTCGGGCACGCCGACGCGACCTTCGAGCTGGTGGGCGCTGGCGAGCCGGAGATCGTCCACGCGTGGGGGGAGCCCGTGACCCTACGTCCGGGCGAGCCGGTCACGGTCGAAGCGGGTGGACGGTGAGCGGCCGACCGCCGTTGTCGCCGTTCGCTGCCGATGCGGTGCTGTTCGACCTCGACGGGGTGCTCACCGATACCGCCGCCGTGCACCGGCGCGCGTGGGCGACGATGTTCAACGAGTATCTCGGCACCGCGGCACCTGGCACGCGGCCGTACGACGATGACGACTACTTCGCGCTCGTCGACGGCAAGCCGCGGGCCGACGGCGTCCGTGCGGTGCTGGTAGACCGCGGGATCGAGTTGCCGGAAGGTGACGCGGCGGACCCGCCCGGTGCCGCCACCGTCAACGGTTTGGGGAACCGCAAGAACGACAGGTTCGCCGCGATCCTCGAACGCGACGGCGTTGCGCCGTTCGACGGTTCGGTCCGGCTCGTGCAGGCGCTCTCGGCCGCCGGTGTGCCGATGGCGGTGGTGTCGAGTTCGCGGAACGCGCGGCCCGTGCTCGCCGCAACGGGTCTGCTGGACCGGTTCGCGGTGGTGGTGGACGGCGTGGTGGCGGCTCGTGACGCACTCGCAGGCAAGCCGGCACCCGACATGTTCCTCGCCGCAGCGCGGGCGCTCGGGGCCGAGCCGGAGTCGACGGTGGCGGTCGAGGACGCCGTATCGGGCGTGGCGTCGGCACACGCCGGCGGGTTCTGGGTGGTCGGCGTCGACCGGGGAGTCGGGGCGGCGGCGCTGACCGAGGCGGGGGCGGACGAGGTGGTGGACGACGTGGGCGAATTGGTCAGTGCGAGCGCTGCTGTACCGAGCCCATCGCCCGCGTCACCGTCACCTCGATGACGACGCGCTTGGGATTGACGCGCGGGGGCCGGTAGCGGTCCACGTAGCGGCGCTCGGCGTCGCGGACCGCGTCGGCGTCGTCGCATACCCGGGCGGGGCCCTCGAGGGTCAGCCACCTCGGCCCGTCGACCTGCGTCAGGGTCGCGTACCCCCGCCGGGCCGCGTTGCGTGCCTTGATGCTGTCGCCGCTGGTGATCACGCGGGCGATGCCGGCGTCCGCGTCGTATGTGAAGGCGATCGCGACGCTGTGCGGCGTCCCGTCGGCGCGCAACGTCGTCAGGGAGGCCAGGTGGCGCTCGGCGACGAATGCGAGAGCGTCCTGGGTGAGGCCGGCGGTGTTCTCGGTGCGGCTGCCGGGGCCGGAATCCACGCTGTTCACGTGCGCAGCGTAGCCGCCTGGATAGTCTGAACCGCATGACCGACCACCCGATCCCCGACGGCGTGATCCTCGTGCTGGGCGGGCGCAGCGAGATCGGCATCGAGGTGGCCCGCCGGCTGTGCCCGGGCCGGACCGTCGTGCTGGCTGCTCGTCGCCCGGAAGACCTTGATGCGCAACGTGATCGGCTGATATCCGAGCGCGCGACGAAGGTTGTGGCGGTGGGCTTCGACGCGGACGACACCGCCGGCCACCCAGCACTGCTGCGCCGGGTGGCCGCCGAGTACGGCCGGATCGGGGTCGCGGTGGTCGCATTCGGGATCCTGGGGGACCAGGCCCGTGCGGAGGTCGAGTCGGCGCACGCGGTGCAGATCGCGCAGACCAACTATGTGGCGCAGGTGTCGATCCTCACCGAACTCGCGACCTTGCTGCGCGCTCAATCGAAGGAGCGGGGGACGCGCGGCGCGATCGTCGCGTTCTCGTCGGTCGCGGGCGTGCGGGTGCGGCGGGCGAACTATGTGTACGGCAGTGCCAAGGCGGGGCTGGACGGGTTTGTGCAGGGCCTCACGGACGCGCTGCACGGCTCCGGTGTGCACGTGTTGCTGGCCAGGCCCGGCTTCGTGATCGGACAGATGACGGCGGATCTCATGGCATCCGGCGTGAAACCGGCGCCGTTGTCCTCGACGCCGCAGCAAGTCGCCGACGCGACGGTGTCTGCGCTTGCGCACCGTCGCCGCGCGGTGTGGATCCCTGGAACCCTGCGACCCGTGTTCGCGGTGATGCGGGTCCTTCCGCAGTCGGTGTGGCGCAGGATGCCGCGATGACGGTGACGGTGGTGGGCATAGGCGCCGACGGGTGGGACGGGCTCACCGGGGCTGCGCAACGGTCGCTCCTGGCCGCGACGGTGATCCACGGCGGCCGGCGACAGCTGTCCGCGCTACCCGACGAGGTGGGCGCGCAGCAGCGGCCGTGGCCGTCGCCGATGCTCCCCGCGCTGGACGCGCTCGAAGACGGGGTGCACGTACTGGCGAGCGGCGATCCCATGCTGCACGGCGTCGGCGCCACACTCGCTGCGCGGCGTCCCGATCTCGACCTGGCCGTGCTACCGCACGTGTCGTCGGTGACGCTGGCGTGCGCCCGGCTCGGCTGGGCCGTGCAGGACACCGCCGTCGTCTCGGCCGTCGCGCGCGACCCGGCGGCCGCGGTGCGCCACCTGCGGCTCGGCCGGAACGTGGTGGTGCTCAGCGAGTCCGGCGCCACGCCGGCCGCGCTCGCGCGGCTGCTCGCGACCGCGGGGCCGCCCGGTTGCACCATCACGGTGCTCGAGCGCCTCGGTGGGCCCACCGAACGGGTCAGCACCGTCGCCGACGGTGACGGCCTCGCCGCCCTCGGAGCGATCGACGACCTCAACGTTGTCGCATTGGCACCGGCCGGCCCCGCGCCGCATCGGTTCGAGCACGACGGCCAGATCACGAAGGACGACGTCCGGGCGATCACCGTTGCCGCACTGGATCCTCTGCCGGGGCAACGGATCTGGGACGTCGGTGCGGGCTCCGGTTCGGTGGGGATCAGCTGGGCGTCGGCGTTCGACGGTGCCGTGGTCGCGATCGAGCGGCGATCCGACCGGGCGGAGCGGATCGCGCGGAACGCAGCGGCGTTCGGCGTCCGGGCCCAGGTGGTGGTGGGGTCGGCGCCCGAAGCGCTCGCGGGGTTGCCGGCCCCGGACACGATCTTCATCGGCGGCGGGTTGTCCGACGCCGTGGTCTACGCGTGCTGGGGCGCCCTGCGCGCCGGCGGCCGGTTGGTGGCCAACGCGGTCACCCTCGAGAGCCAGGCGCTCGTGGTGTCGCTGTGCTCTCGCCTGGGCGGCACCCTCCAGCTCTACGCGGCATCGGACCTCGCGGAGCTCGGTGATGGACACGCGTGGATGCCGCGCCGACTGCTGATCCAGTGGGCGGTCACCAAATGACGGTGTACTTCGTCGGCGCCGGGCCGGGTGCCCCGGATCTGCTGACTCTGCGGGGTGCCGATCTCCTGGCGCGCTGCACGGTGTGTCTGTACGCCGGATCGCTGGTGCCCGCGGCGATGCTCGACCGTTGTCCGCCCGATGCGGATCTCGTCGACACCGCGCGGATGCCTTTGGACGCGATCGTGGCGCGGATCGTGGACGCGCACGCGGACGGGCGCGACGTGGTGCGGTTGCACTCGGGCGACATCTCGCTCTACAGCGCCTTCGCGGAGCAGGCGCGCCGCCTCGACGCACTCGGGGTGCCGTATGAGGTCGTGCCCGGAGTGCCGGCATTCGCCGCAGCGGCCGCCGCACTCGGGCGGGAGTTGACAGTGCCCGAGGTCGGGCAGTCGCTGCTGATCACCCGGGTATCGACGCTGTCCACGGACATGCCCGCGGGGGAGGACCTGGCGAGCCTGGCGCGCACCGGTGTCACACTCGCCTTGCACTTGGCCGCGCATCGCGCCCGCGCCCTGACCGACGATCTGTTGCCGCATTACGGGAGCCACTGCCCGGTCGCCGTCGTCGCCTTCGCCAGCCGGCCGGACCAGCAGATCGTTCGCTGCGTCCTCGGCGAGTTGCCCGACCGGCTCTCGGCTGAGGGGATCACCAAGACCGCGGTGATCTTCGTCGGCTCGGTGTTGTCCGCGGAACAGTTCCCCGACAGCTACCTCTATTCAGCGGCGCGGACCCGCTCGACGGTACATGGAGTGGGTCATTGAGTCGCGTACTCCTGCTGGGGGGCACCAGCGAAGCGCGTGAGCTCGCCGCGCTGCTCGACGCCGACCCGGCCTTCGATGTGGAGAGTTCGCTCGCGGGCCGGGTCGCGAACCCGCGGCTGCCCGTGGGACGGTCACGGATAGGTGGGTTCGGGGGTGTGCAGGGCATGGTCGACTACCTCGCCGCCGGCGGATTCTCTGCCGTCGTCGATGCGACCCATCCGTTCGCGGCGACCATCTCTCGCAACGTCGCGGAAGCGGCCCGGATCAGCGGACTGCCGCTGGTGTCGGTGATCCGGCCGCCGTGGGAGCCCCAGGCCGGCGATGACTGGTTCCGGGTCCCGACGGTGGCGGGGGCCGCCGCCGAGATGGCCGCCCGCCCGGCCGGTCGGGCCCTGCTCACCACGGGCCGCCAAGACGTGCATGAGTTCGCCCATCTGCACGCGTGGTGGTTCGTGGTAAGGGTGGTGGATGCGCCGTCCAAGGGACTGCCGCGGCGCTATGCCCTGTTGCTCGACCGCGGTCCGTACACCTGCGCAGGGGAGCGGGATCTCATCCAGCGCAACCGGATCGACGTGCTGGTCACCAAGAACAGCGGCGGCGACCTGGTGTCGGCGAAGCTGACGGCCGCCCGCGAATTGGGCGTCGCGGTGATCATGGTCGACCGTCCGGCCCGCCCCGCGGGCGTTCCGTCGGTGACGACAGCGGTCGAGGCGCATGCCTGGCTTGCCACGCTCGCCTGATCGTGACGCAGGGCTGATCGGTCGCTGATCCGCTCGTCCGGGGTTCGCGGGAACCGTTCGCACTGCTGGCGCGTCCAATTCATAGAGGGTGCTGGCGCACAACGACGGCGCGCGACGGCGATCCGACACCGGTAGGGCGCTCTCGTTCAAGACTCGGATACACAATATGTTATGAATAGTCCGCTATGTCCGGTCGGAGGGTCAACCCCGAGGAGGTCGCTCCATCATGTCGGCGTCATACCGGCGAACCACTGCAGTGGCCGTCACAGCGCTTCTGGGAGCCCTCGCGGCTGGTCCTGCCGCTGCGAGCCCCGACACTCGGCGCCAGGTTCGGACCGACGACGGCTGGGTCATCTCCATCCGCAAGACCGGCGAAAGTGTCAACAGCTACCCGAACCTTGCCCGATCACCGTGGACCCGTGAGGGTTTCACCACGCTCAAGGCGGTCGGCGAGATCACCGGCCAGGGTCGGGCGCCGGTTCGGTCCGCCGACGTTACCACCGGGTACCAGATCGGCTGCAACACCGACGTCTCCAGCGGCATCACGATGACCGGTGGACTCGCCAACACCACCACGGGCGGACTCTCCCCGACCGTCGGTGTCACCGGATCGGTGACAGGACAGGGGCAGGGTGGCACCTCCGGCTTCCAGGGAGGCGGATCCGGAACCGTCGGTGGCAGCGCCGGTGTCACCGGCCACCTCTCCGACACCGTGTCGCAGACCGGGCAACTGTCGGCGACCCTGCAGCCCGGCACCGTCACCACGATCCCGTTCGGGACGAAACCGATGCACGAGCAGTACGCGGCGCAGACGTTCCGCGAAGTGCACATCAAGGTCGACGCCTGCCTCGGCCCGGTGCAGCTGCGTTCCTACGCCACCATCACCGTCGTCACCGACCGCAACACCGACTCCATCACCACCTACGGGCGGCCGACCCTCCTATGAATCACCAGGAGACGCGACGGGACACGATCGCCGCAGCGAACCGGCCCCTGCTGCTGTTGCTGTTGCTGACGCTCGCCGTCGCCACGATCGGCGCGGCGCCAGCCTCACCGGTGCCGGCTCTGCCATGTCCCGACGGCGCACAGACCTGCGGACCCCAGCCCGGTGGCCCGACCATGACCATTCCGGCCCAGACGACCGTCCCGGGTCACGCAGGGGATCAACCGGGCATGCAGACCGGCGCTCAGGCGCCCGGTGTCCTACCCACCGGGCAAGACCCCGATACCGGAAACCACAGAGGTGGTCATGGCCCCAACGCCGCCGCACTGACCCCAGTCGATCCGGGACCCGGCAACGGCACCCCCATTGTCGACGCCCCCGATCCCACTGCTGCTCTTCCGCGCAAGTCCGGCACCGTGACAGTGACTGACTTGCCCGACGTGACGCCCAGCACCATCATCACCGCACCGACGCCGCAGAGGGCCCCGGCAGGGTCGCCGTCGTCTGACGACGCAGACTGCTCGACTGCCATGACGCTGTTCGGGCTGATCACACCGAGCGGGGGTGGCCGACTGCGACCGATGTTGCCGAACAGCATGGGATGCAGTTGCACCTCGTACCAACGACGGGCATTCGTCATGGCGGACACCGGCCCTGACGCTCCGAGTAATGACTCCGGCAACTACCTCGGACTCGGGCACGGGCGAAACGAGGTAATCGCATGCGTGAAGAACCTCGCCGATTGTTACCGAGCGCATAGGGCTCCGGCCGACGCCGAGCTCTGGTCGTCTCAGGCCTTTACTGGGAATCAAGAGAATAATTCAGCCGACGCACTGCGACATTGCATCGTCTCCGCTCTTATGACCGACCGCGCAAATGCCGACTTCGCGGTGAAGGCGGGCGACGCGCATGAAGACGATGCGCCCTCGACGGCAGCCGCCGGGGCAATGGATAAGCACAATAATGGTGTCGGTCGCGCAGTAGGGCTTCGACATCAGGACGACGAAGCTGGAATTCGAAGAGAATGTACGGAACTCGCTCGTGCTGCAGTGTTTGTTCCTCATCCGGACACAAGCGATATGGTGCGCCACTCAGATCGCCTGGTAATCCTTCGCAAATAGGGACTAGAACGAAAGTTGATCGATATGACGGTAGGCTCGAACCCGATCGATGTCCGCAACACGGGAATGAAACGCGGCTGCTCCTTCGCTGTCGCGCTTGCTGCTGCGATCACCGGACTCGGAGGCGGCGCCGTAGTAGCTTGGGGTTTGTTCTTCCCAGCGATATATATTCAGCACTCGACCGAAAATTTTCGGCGGGATCGTAGGCCTAACTACCGCAGTCATCGGTGTTGGGCTGTTGGTTGCCGCAAGGCGACGATCGATGGCTTTCCGCGCTGCGGCGGTGAGCTTTATTGTGGGCGGTGTGTCGATGACCCTCGCCATTACTTGGATCGCGGCGACGTTTGCGCGGGGTTGGGCGTCCTTCGATGCCGCTGAGCGGCGCACGGGTGATCTTTCCGTCGCACTACGCAATATCCCCGGTCAGTTTCAGAAATCGGCGATGCCGGTTGCCGGTTACGCAGTGGGCTCCTGTGTCGACCTC
>CAJCHX010000801.1 GCA_903970215.1 Acidobacteriaceae bacterium | reverse complement strand
AAGCCGCCGGTGGGTACTGCGCGGCCTGGTACTGACCCGCCTCGTCGCGGCCGCCGGGCTCATCCGGCCCGTCCGGACGCTGCCACGGATTCCGCGGGCCGGTCACGACGACCTCCCGATCGCACCGCGGGAGCCGCCGATCTCGTGGTGACCGCCGATCCGGGCATTGCGGCCCGCCCGATCACCCGCGCGCCGCGCACCGTCCGAGTAACCGGCCGTCGCCGCGGAGCCGCGCCACCTGCCTCGGGCGGTCGACACCTGCCGGTAGAACGACGCGAGCTCGACCTCCTTGTCCCGCAATGCCAGCGCGGTCCCGGACTCAGCGCCCCCGTGGGCGATCCGATCAGCGGTCTCCCGCTGCCGGACCTCGGCCAGGCGGGCGCCGATCCGAGCCGCGAACGCCGTCTGGAAGTTGATCCGGGCGGTCACCGCAGCGACCGGCTTGCGCTCGATCCACCGCCGACCGGTGTACCGCTCCTCGTACAGCTGCTCCACGGTCTCTCCCCTGTACGCGCCCGACTTGATATAGGCATCGGAGGCCCGGACCATCTGAATCACGAGCGACGCGTACAGCGCCTCGCACGCATCGATATCGGTGTCGAATCCGTACGCGAACACGAACGTGGAGTTGGCCGCGATATCGCACCGCACATCGTTGGAGCGGGCGATCGCCACGAACAGCTCCACGTAGGTGCGCAATCCCCGCTTGCCGGGTTCGCCGATCCGCACGGTCCGCTGGGCGGGCGCCGTGCCCCGATCAGAGTTCGACCTGTGGTGCGCTCGAGCCACCGCGAGGTCGATCGACGCCGCGGTGGCGAGGCGCTGAGCCGCTTCGGTGAAGGCGGCCGCCTCGTGCTCGTTGTCAGTACCCTCGGCCTGCCGCAGGAGGGCGCCGATCCGGGTGAGCAATTTGTCGTCATTCATGCCGCGACTCTACGTATCCCCTCTGACAGGATCGGGCCGCGCAGCGGCACCACGGACGACACCGATCCTACGCACAGCCGGGCACCGGCCGCAGACGCCGAAGACCCCCCGACCGCATCGGTCAGGGGGTCCTCGTGGATCGCGTTACTACCGGGGCCCTCAGGCCTCGGCCGACTCCTCAGTGAGGTTCGACACGCGCAGCGGGTCCACCGGGATGCCCGGTCCGGTGGTCGTCGACACGGTGACCTTCTTGAGGTACCGACCCTTGGCCGCCGACGGCTTCGCACGCAGGATCTCGTCCAGCGCAGCGCCGTAGTTCTCCACCAGTTGCTTGACGTCGAACGACGCCTTACCGATCACGAAATGCAGGTTGGCCGCCTTGTCGACGCGGAAGTTGATCTTGCCGCCCTTGATGTCGGTGACAGCCTTCGCGACGTCGGGGGTCACGGTGCCCGTCTTCGGGTTGGGCATGAGACCACGGGGGCCCAGCACACGCGCGATACGACCGACCTTGGCCATCTGGTCCGGGGTGGCGATCGCGGCGTCGAAGTCGAGCCAACCGCCCTGGATCTTCTCGATCAGGTCCTCGGCGCCCACCTCGTCGGCGCCTGCAGCCTTGGCGTCTTCGGCCTTCGCGCCGACCGCGAACACGATCACGCGCGCCGTCTTACCGGTGCCGTGCGGCAGGTTGACGGTGCCGCGGACCATCTGGTCGGCCTTGCGCGGGTCGACACCGAGGCGCATCGCGACCTCGACGGTGGCGTCCTGCTTGGTGGAGGAGGTCTCCTTGGCCAGCGTGGCAGCCTCGAGCGGGCTGTACAGCTTGGTCTTGTCGACCTTCTCGGCAGCGGCCTTGAAGGCCTTGCTGTTCTTGCTCATGAAATGCTCTTTCGTTCTTGCCCGATGTCCGGGCAGTGAGTGGTTGTGCGGGCCAAGCGGGCCCTCCCACGAGGCGGTTCCCGGCCGGAGCCGTGAGCCCGCTCGTTACTCGACCGTGATACCCATCGAGCGGGCCGTGCCGGCGATGATCTTCGCGGCCTGGTCCACGTCGTTGGCGTTCAGGTCTTCCTTCTTGGTCTCGGCGATCTCGCGCACCTGAGCCCAGGTCACCTTGGCGACCTTGGTCTTGTGCGGCTCGCCCGAGCCCTTCTGCACGCCGGCAGCCTTGAGCAGCAGCTTGGCGGCCGGAGGAGTCTTCAGCTTGAAGGTGAACGAGCGGTCCTCGTAGACCGTGATCTCCACCGGGATGACGTTGCCACGCTGCGACTCGGTCGCGGCGTTGTACGCCTTGCAGAACTCCATGATGTTGACGCCGTGCTGACCAAGCGCGGGACCGACGGGCGGGGCAGGGTTAGCCTGCCCGGCCGTGATCTGCAGCTTGATGAGCCCGGCGACCTTCTTCTTCTTCGGGGGCATCCTTGTTTCCTTTTATCCACCCCGCGTCATTTCCGGATAGTGCGACGCGGGAAGTTCTCGGCACCCGTGGTCCGGGTGTGGGCAGCGGCGGCTAGCTGATCTTCTCGACCTGGTTGAACGCCAGCTCCACCGGCGTCTCACGACCGAAGATCGACACGAGGACCTTGACCTTGCGCTGCTCGGCATTGATCTCGCTGATCGACGCGGGCAGGGTCGCGAACGGGCCGTCCATGACGGTGACCGACTCGCCGACCTCGAAGTCCACCTCGACCACGGGGCCCTGCTTGGTGGCACCCGATGCGGCCGACTGGGCGTCCGCTCCGCCCGCCGTCTTCGCAGGCTTGCGCCGCTCGCTCTCCGGCAGCAGGAACTTGAGCACGTCGTTCATGCTCAGCGGCGAGGGCCGCGACGTCAGCCCGACGAAGCCCGTGACGCCCGGCGTGTTGCGCACCGCGCCCCACGACTCGTCGTTGAGATCCATCCGGACCAGGATGTAGCCCGGCAGCACCTTGCGGTTGACCCGCTTCTGCTGACCGTTCTTGATCTCGGTGACCTCCTCAGTGGGCACCTCCACCTGGAAGATGTAGTCACCGACGTCGAGGTTCTGGACGCGGGTCTCGAGGTTGGCCTTCACCTTGTTCTCGTAGCCGGCGTACGTGTGGATGACATACCACTCGCCGGGCGCCACGCGCAGCTGCGCCTTGAGTTCGGCGACGGGGTCGACCTCGGCGGGCTCCGCCTCTTCGATCACCTCGCCGGCGTCCCCGTCGACGACGGCTTCCGCCGCGTCGTCTGCCTCGTCGGCGGCGGCCTCGGCCGCCTCCTCCACGAACGGATCGGCGGGCGCCTCCGCAGCCGCAGCGGTGTCACCGTCCGACGTGACGGCATCGTTCGCCGACGCGATGGCGTCCTGATCTGCCTCGTTGTGCTCCGGGGTGCTCACAGCGCCCTCATCCTTCCTCGTTCTTCGCCTGCTGTACTCAGCGGCGTCGTGCAACGCTCAGCGTCAGCCGAACGCCCACAGGATCAGCTTCGCGAAACCGATGTCCAGTCCAGCGACGAACGCGCTCACGGCGACCACGAATACGAGCACCACCGTCGTGTACACGACCATCTGCCGCCGATTGGGCCAGATCACCTTGCGCAGCTCGGCCACGACCTGGAGCAGGTACAGCCAGACGGCGGCGAACGGGTTGCGACGCGGCTTCTCGACCGTCGGCTTCGCTGCGGGACGCGTCTTGGTGAGCGTCCCACCGCCACTGGTCGGGGCGACCGCACCACCCGGCTCTGCAAGCAACGCACGGCCCCTGCGCGCACCGCGCTTACCGGAGGGCCGGGCCGTCTCGGCAGCGGAGCGGTCGGCGTCCGTGTCGCCCGGAGCGCCTTGGGCACCCTCGGTCACGTCGTCGTGCTCGTCGCTCACGCAAAACCCTCCACCACGCAATGTGCATTCCGATCGCCGTCCTAGCCGATCGCCCGGCCCGGCGGGCCTGCCGGTGACCATCCGATCCGAATGGATCGCTACCCACCAGTGCAGGGGTGACAGGACTTGAACCTGCAACCTGCGGTTTTGGAGACCGCTGCTCTGCCAATTGAGCTACACCCCTTTGGCACTCCCCGACTGCCGAGGAGGACCGCGCCGCCCTCACATGGGACGCGCGCCGGACTTGGGATCCAGCGCGCACCCGTGAGCCACGGACACTTCAGTGTACGGCACCGAGGCACCGCACCCCAAAACGCCTACGGTCAGGCGAACTGAACCGTCGCCATCGGCTTGCCGAAGATCTTGCGGTCGCCCTGCTTGACGGTCAGCAGAATGGTGCCGGTCTTGGTCTCGGGATCGAGTGTCCGGATCTTGCCGGCATAGACGATCTCGGCGCGGTCGGTAGCCGGAACATACGCCGGGCTGGTCATCCGGAGGCCGTACTCCTTGAGCCCGGCGGGGTCGCCCAGCCAGTCGGTGATGTAGTTCGAGCCCAGGCTCATCGTGAGCATGCCCTGCGCCACCACGTCCTCCAGCCCGACCATCTTGACCAGGTGATCCGAGAAGTGGATCGGGTTGGGATCGCCGGTGACACCGGCGTAGTTCACCAGGTCGCCGCGGGTGAGGGTGAAGATCCGCTCCGGCAGCTCGAGTCCGACCGACACGTCGGAGAAATTACGTAGTGCCATACATCGTCACCTTCTCGACGGTCGAGTAGAAGTCGGGGTTGATCTCCTCGCCGGAGGTGCGGCCGACCAGTGTCGTCCACGCGCTGACGAGGTGGTTGCCGTTCTGGTCGTGGATCTCGTTGCGAGTCACGATCATATCGACGCCGGCCGCCTGCCGGAAGTTGTCGAAGTAGACGTGGCACGTGAGGGTCTGGCCCGCGACGATCGGCTGATGGAACTGCACCCGCTGTTCGGACTGCATGATCTGCCCCGCGCCATACCCCACGACGGCCTCCTCGAAGAGCGGCCGATGGGCGATGATGCCGATGAGGCTGAAGAAGATCGGCGGGGCGACCAGATCGGCATAGCCGGCGGCGTGGGCGGCCTCGACGTCGTAGTAGATCGGGTCGGTCGCCTGGATGGCGCGGGCGAACTCGCGGATCTTCTCGCGGCCGACGAGGTACTTGTCCTTGTACTCGTAGTTGTATCCGACCGCGGCGCGCGTGCGCTCCGAGATCTCCTCAGGCGTCAACTTCTCCCTGACGGAGCCGCCTGGCACCTCGATTTCGTTACTCACGGGTTGTCACCCTACCTATATCAGCCGGGCACGCCCGGACCTTCCCCGCCGGGGGCTGTCCCAGCAGGAACGAAAAGGGGAGGACACCCGTCCGGTGCCCTCCCCCCTCGAAGTTGTCAGCGCGACTCGCGGTGCGCCCGATGAGTCCCGCAGTTGGGGCAGAACTTCTTGAGCTCGAGGCGATCGGGGTCGTTACGCCGGTTCTTCTTGGTGATGTAGTTGCGGTGCTTGCACACCTCGCACGCCAAGGTGATCTTGGGGCGGACATCTGTCGATGAAGCCACTGCGAACACACCTTCTTCCAGTTACGTCGATTACGTTGTAGCGGTGGGGGGGCTCGATCCCCCGACCTCACGATTATGAGTCGTGCGCTCTAACCAGCTGAGCTACACCGCCCCGGAATGATCCAGGCGGGCACTGCCTGCCTGTCCACCGAGCCCCCTAACGGAATCGAACCGTTGACCTTTTCCTTA
>CAJCHX010000800.1 GCA_903970215.1 Acidobacteriaceae bacterium | reverse complement strand
TCGCGGTGATGTATGCCGGCTCGATCGTGGATGAGCAGCCCGCGTCTGACCTGCACCACACCGCCGCGCACCCCTACACCGCGGCGCTGCTGGCGGCCCGGCCCGGCACTGGGGTCCGAGGCGAGCCGCTACAGGCGATCGACGGTCAGCCCCTGTCGGCCTTCGAGGCGCCCGAGGGGTGCACGTTTGCGCCGCGCTGCCCGCGGGCCCAGCAGCGGTGCCGCGAGGAGGCGCCGCAGTTGCGCCCAGTCGGTGGTGGCCGCGCGGCGTGTCACTTCGCCGAGGAGATCGCCGGGACCACGGTGAGCGAGGTCCTCGATGGCTGATCTGCTGACAGTCGTCGAATTGCGCAAGGAATTTCACGTCCGGCGTGAGAACTCGTTCCGACGCGAGCCGTTTATCGCGGTCGACGGCGTCAGCTTCGCCGTGCCGGCCGGCGGGGCGCTGGCCGTCGTCGGTGAGTCCGGGTCGGGCAAATCGACCTGCGCGCGCGTCATCGTCGGCCTGGAGCGCGCAACCTCAGGAGCGGTCACGGTCGAGGGGCATGACTGGTCGAACGGACACGTGGGCCGCAGTGAGCGGTTGCGCCGGGGGCGTCTGGTCCAGATGGTGTTTCAGGATCCCTACCTGTCGTTGGACCGCCGTCAAACCGTTCGTGCCTGCCTGTCTGAGTGCCTCACACTGCACTTCGATCTCGATCGGGCCGAGCGGGAGGCTCGAGTCGGGTCGCTGCTGCAGCAGGTCGGCTTGAACGAGCGACAAGCCGATGCCCGGCCGGGTGCTCTGAGCGGCGGCCAGCGTCAGCGGGTGGCGATCGCTCGCGCCTTGGCCGCCGAACCGAAGCTGCTCATCCTCGACGAGGCGGTCGCGGCGCTCGACGTCTCCATTCAAGCCCAGGTGCTCAACCTGCTCATGGCGATCCGCAAGCAGTCCGGAATCGCCTTCCTGTTCATCTCGCACGACCTGGCGGTGGTCAGGCAGGTCTGCGATGAGGTGATCGTGATGCATCGTGGACGGGTCGTCGAACGCGGAGATGTGGAGAGCGTTCTGCTGCAGCCCGAGCAGCCCTACACGCAGCGACTGATCGCGTCGATGCCCGGGCCGGGCTGGACACCACGCCGACGAGCCCGCGAACTGGAGAGCCCGTGAGCACGACGCCGGACCTCGGGGTGCTTGACCCCGCAGCAGAGACCACCGTGATCACGATGCGCGACGGAGTCCGGCTTCACGGCGACCTGTTCCGCGCGCGCGAACACGATCCGGCACCAGTTGTGCTGGTCCGCCTTCCGTACGGGACTGCCCGTGGGTACACGTATATGCCGCAGGTCGCGCACTACCTCACCGGCCATGGCTTCACGGTCCTGATCCAGGACGTCCGGGGTCGGTTCCGCAGCGAGGGCGATCGCACGCCCTGCGTGCACGAAGTGGCGGACGGCTACGACACGATCGACTGGCTGGCCAACCAGCCGTGGTGTTCGGGAGCGGTGGGAATGCTCGGCACTTCGTATTACGGATTCACGCAATGGGCAGCGGCGGCGAGTGGCCATCCTGCGCTGAGGGCCATTGTCCCCAGATACACGTGCCATCTCATTCCACCTCCCGTTGCGTTCGCAACCGACCAGGTGGGGTGGGCGCCGGACGCGATCAACTGGATCACCGGCATCTGGAACACCCGCGGGATGCTCGCTCGCGATGAAGAGTCATTGCAGACCATGCACGGACCGTTGCGGGAAGCGATCCCCCCCGCCTTCCCGAACGCCCGTCGGATCTGGCAGGAGCGCGTCGACCTCGGGGAGGCGGCCTTCCTGCGCCGCGTCTATTCGGACGGGGTGCCGACACGCCGGCTCGCGATCCCGGCGCTGCACGTCGGCGGCTGGTGGGACAACACCAAGCGCGCCCAGATGCCCGACTGGGACGTGGTCTCAACGGTCGCGCCCGCCGCCGCCGAGCAGTATCTCGTGCTCGGCGCCACCGACCATCGCGACCTCATGTTCTCGCTGGATGGCCACGCCGCTGAGGACCATCTGCACGGTGATGACGCAGCTCTCGAGCGCTATCTGCCGCGGATGCTCGACCTGCCCATCTCCTTCCTCAACCACTACCTCCGCGACCACGACGGCCCCTGGCCCGGCCCCCGCGTGCGGTACGAGCTCACGAACGCCGCGGCTCGCACGGCGACTGCCTGGCCGCCAACCGAGACCACCGTGCGCCGTCTCGCGCTCACAGCCGCGGGAGAGCTCACCCCAGACGTCCGAGATGCCGGGGCGCGGCAGACCCTGGAGTGGACGCACGATCCGCAATCTCCTGTCCCGTCTCTGGCCGCCAACGACTTCGAGATCCTCGCCGACCTGCCCGACGAGACCCAGATCCACGATCGCGCGGACGTCTGCATCTTCACGTCCCAACCCGTCGAAGAGCCCTGGGATATCGTCGGTCGCCCCGAGCTGAGCGTTCGGGTCGACGGCGATGGGGGCACAGGAGACCTGATCGTCACGCTCTGCGATTACCTGCCCGACGGTCGCGCCTGGATGATCTCCGAGGGAACCATTCGGGTGCGGTTCATGGGTGGCGAGCCGGTCAGCGCATCGATCGTGCTCGGAGACATCGCCTACCGGGTGCTGTCCGGTCATCGACTACGCCTGGCGATCTCCGGCTCGCGCTGGCCCCGCTACACCGTCCATCCCGGCAACGAGAACGACGTCTTCACCAGCGCGGCCACGAACACGGCGCGGCGGAGCATCGTCGTCGGCAGCGATTCCGACGCCTACCTCGTCCTCCCCATCCATGAGGAGCATCGATGAAGCGCCGTCGCGTGGGGATCGTCCACGACGAACGGTACCTCTGGCACCGGTCGAGGATGGAGTACGGTCCGGACTTCGAGGGTGACCCGCAGTTGGAAGAGCCTGCCCCGCGCCGCCGTACGTTGCAGATGCGATATGCGAAGGCCGGGTTGTGTCGGTCAAGGAGGGCGACTACTCGGCGCGGCACTCCCGTTCTGCGCGGCGGCGACCGTCGTCGCAACGCTGGGCGTCGAGAGCGGGTCGCGAACTTCGGGGCGTTCGCCGACGGGGTCGGCGGCCAGGCCTTTGCCGATCACCAACGAGACGCGATCGACCGCGCCCGTCACGCGGCGGAAATGGAGCCCCGACCGTGACCAACCAGCCGATCCTCGAGTTTGTCTTCGAGCTCCGCGTCGCCATCGCTCCCACCGTCCATATCGGGCTGTCGGCCGGCGTGATTCGCCGCTTCACCCCCATCACCGGTGGCGCGGTCATCGGTCCTCGGCTCAATGGTGAGATCCTTGCCGCTGGCGGGGACTGGTCGACCGCTCGTGGCCAGCGCACCGAGCTCGATGCCCGCTACCTGCTGCGCGCAGGGGGCGGCGAGGTCATCGAGATCCTCAACCGTGGCTTCGCGCGCGGTACCCCGGACGTGCGAGCTCGCCTGGCTCGCGGAGAGACCGTCTCGCAGCAGGAGTTCTACTACCGCACGCAGCCGGTGTTTCGCACGGACGCGCCGGCGTACCGATGGCTGACCGAGACCGTGTTCGTGGGCTACGCCCGCAAAGAGGACGGTCTCGTGTGCATCGAGATCCACTCGCTGCAGTGACCTCAAGCAGCGCGTCTGACCGCGCGCCCAACGAAAGAGGAGAAGACACATGACTCATCATGAGCCGGTGCTGTCGTTCGCGTTTGAAGCCAGAGTCGACATCGCCCAGAGCGAGAGAATCGGCCACGGAGTGGATGAGGAATTGTGGTTCACGCCCATTACCGGTGGGACGATCGACGGGCCGCGGTTGCAGGGTACAGTCGTCGCCGGTGGAGGCGACTGGTCCACCAAGCGCGGCGAGGTCACCGAACTGAGCGCCCACTACCTGTTCCGCGCCGAGGACGGGACCCTCATCGACATCCTCAACCGAGGTTTCTGGCGCGCGACCGCCGAGGTGGAAGCTCGCGCCGAGCGCGGCGAGCCGCTGGATGAATCGGAGTATTACTACCGCACACAGCCGGTATTTCGGACCGATTCACCCCAGCATCGTTGGCTCGCCGAGACCGTCTTCGTCGGAATGGCGCGCGGCGAGAACGGGCAGGTCTGCATCCGCTTCTACGCCGTCGAATAGCCGCACCACGCGGGGACGTCAGGGCTCGACGGTGATCATCAGCGTCGCGCCGGCGAACCCTCCGAGGCGCACCGTCTGACGGTTGATCTCGAAATCGGACGTCAGCCAGCGATCGGCGCCGGTTCCCGGCGCCGGCACGAATTCCGGAAAGTCGCTGCTGCTCAGAGTCAGCCGCAGGCGATGCCCCGCCGCCAGCCGATAGGCGACATGCCCAAGGTCGACTCGCACGCCGGTCGGTCGCGTCGCATCGTGCAAGGTCAGCTCCCCGCGGGCGATGAGATGCGCCGTGCCCTGTTCGTCGACGTCGACCAGACGCGCGAACAGATCCATCTCGGGACCGGAGGAGGAGATCGTCGCCCTGAGGCTGACCGGACCCAGAAGCAGCAGCGGAGCCTGTGCGGGCGCCGCGTCGAACGCCAGGACGTCCTCTCGGCGGGCCAGAGCGCCCTCCTCGGGATATTCGCGCAGAAACTCGAAGGCATTGCCGACCGGAGAGGGGACGGGATCGCCTGGATCGTGCACCCATTCCGCGACTGAGGTATCTGGTCCTGCCTCATCCATCAGGCGCTCGTGGAGGGCAAACAGACTCTGCACACGGGTACCGGAAGGCGGCCAGCAGTCACTCGTGTGGAGCTCCGGCTCGCCGGCGACGCGCCAGCGCACCCGGGGAATGTCGGCAGGATCTCCGATGCCGCGGAGGAAGACGTCGAAGAACTCAAGGGCAGGATCCAGAAGCTGGGGCAGGACGGCGGCCCGAAAAGCGCCGTTAGTCACCGGATGCTCATCGTCGCGGAGCGGTCGGCCCGAGAACCGATTGTTCTCGTGATCGATGTCCTCCAACAGCAGGTATTCGCAGCGCGACCAGTCGGGGCGAGCAGCGATGAGCGCATGGTCTGCCCACTGCCATGAGGCGCAGTTGTCCCACCAGCCGATGGTCTGCAGGATCGGGACCGCCGGAGCGTCGAACGGATGACCGTCTGGAAATGGGTCAGCCAATATCGACTCCGAGGTCATCAAGTCGTAGCTGGCCGACCGCTCCCCGATGGTCGCAAACCAACGCTCGACTGTGTCGGCGAAGGGACGCCGGCTCCAATCCATGTCCCACTCGTAGGTGTCATGCGACTGAAAGTGTGTCGACGGGTACAGGCGATGAACGCCCTTGAGCACCTCCGAGACGCGCTTACCGGCTTCCGGCAGCTGTCCGAGACGCGTTCCGGTGACCCGCGGCGATAACGCACGCAGGGCCGGATGCGCCGTGCTCGCGGCCGCGAGCTGGGTGAAGCCGTAGTAGGAGTCGCCCCACATACCGACGACGCCATCTGACCACTCCTGGCCGATGATCCACTCGATCGTGTCGTAGCCGTCGTGCGCCTCGTGTATCCACATGACGGTCTCGCCCTCGGAACGAAACTTGCCCCGGACGTCCTGGGCGACGACACGGTAGCCACGAGTGACCATGTAATCGGCAATGTGGGGGATGTAGGTGTAGGCGCCGTTCTTGTCGTACGGAAGGCGAATCAGGATCGTCGGACCTGGCGCGACGGACGGTTCGGACAGGTACACGTCGCTAGCCAGCCGCACGCCGTCGCGCATCGGCACCATGTGCTCGTGCGCCTTCGAGCCGGCGGGCTGAGCCGTCACCCGCGTGTAAGCGATCGGGTTCGAGGTGGTCGCCATCGAATATCCGGTTATCTGACTGGGTCGATCGGGGCGAGCGGCTCGAAGGCCGTTTCGAGCGCCTCGGCGACGTCG
>CAJCHX010000799.1 GCA_903970215.1 Acidobacteriaceae bacterium | reverse complement strand
TCGGTGACTGGATTTCGCGGCCAAGATTGGACCACAGCCTAGCTGTCGGCCATTCCGGAAGGACCTTCGTAGCGTTGATGTGACCGGGATTCAGGCGTCCGAGCCAGTGGTCCAAAGTGCGCCGCCGGACAGAGACCCGGTATCGCCGATAAGGTAGAATAGTCCGTTGCGCAACGAACTATATGGATTTTGGAACACTAACTCGCGCTCTCGACCGCTGACGAAGCGCTTCGCCGACGACGGCCAACCAGAGCGCCGCGGGTCCCGCCGACGGTTGGGAGAGACCGTCGCACATTTACTCGCCCGAGTCGGGCGCAGAACCAGTCCTCAAGAACCATCCCCCAATCAGAAAGGGACCACGATGTCCTCAAGCGATAGGCTCACCATCGGCACGATCGGTACCGGTAATGTCGCGCAAGCGATCGTTGGCCATGCCGTCACAGCCGGGTACCAGGTCGTCCTCAGCAACAGCCGCGGCCCCGAGTCGCTCACCGAGCTCGTCGGCCAACTCGGTGCCAACGCATCCGCGGGCACAGTCGCCGAGGCGGCGCAAGCCGACATCGTGATCCTCGCGGTCAACTGGGACAAGGTGCCAGACGCGGTCAAGGACGTCAGCGACTGGAACGGGCGGATCGTGATCGACGCAACAAACCAGTGGGGAGGCCCCGGAACCGAAATCGTCGACCTGGGGGATCAGACCGGCAGCGAACACAACGCCGCGCTCATGCCCGGCGCACGGGTCGTCAAGGCGTTCAACACGATCGTCGCTGGGGTCACCGCCCAGAACCCCAGCCGCACCAATGGTCGCCTCGTCGTGTTCCTCGCCGGTGATGACCCAGACGCCAAGACCACAGTCTCAGCCTTTGTCGACTCGATGGGATTCTCGCCCGTCGATCTTGGTGGAGCGCGCGAGGGGCGTCTCATGCAGGTCGGCGGCCCGCTAGGGGGGCTGCACGTCGTCAAGCTCGCATAGGCCGCCGAGACAAGGCTAGCCCTACCCGAGCCGGAGGCTGTCTCCGGCTCGGTCGCTGCGAGGACTCCCTTTCGCCCGCGCTACAGGGCGCACCATCACCCTGCCGGTGAGCCGGACCGACTTTGACGGAGGCCGTGTTGGTTGGTTTCCTTTTTTCATCTGGCAGGCGGTGTCTCGACCCTACTCAGTCAGGGCCGCGTAGCGGAATTGGTGGAGCAGTTCATGCTCGGCTGGAGGGATATCGCCGAGCGATTCGTGTAGTCGTTGGGTGTTGAACCAGGCGACGTAGGTGACGATCGCGAGCTCGAGTTGTGAGCGCGATTGCCAGACGCGATCACGGATCAGTTCGGTCTTGAAGCTGTCGACGAAGCTTTCAGCCATCGCGTTGTCATAGGCGTCACCGACCGTGCCGATCGAGCCGAGGACCCGGTGGTCATCGAGCGTCTGGGTGTAGTCAAAGCTCGTGTATTGCGACCCCGCGTCGCTGTGATGGATCAGCTGCACGTCAGCGCCTGGCTGGCGGGTCGCGAGCGCCATCCGCAGCGCGTCAAGGACGAGATCGGTGCGCATGTTGGCGGCGAACTGCCAGCCGACGATCATCCGGCTGTACGCGTCGATCACGAAGCTGAAGAACACGACGCCTTCCCAGCAGCGCAGATAAGTGAAGTCGCAGACCCACAGCTCGTTCGGCCGTGACGCCGTGAAATCACGGTTGACGAGATCCGGCCGGCGCACCGCTATCGGGTCCGCCTTCGTGGTGCGCCACGGCTTGCCGCGCCGCTTCGCGCCCTGGATCCCTGCGTCGCGCATCAGCCGCTGGACCGTGCACCTGGCGACCTGCTCACCCGAACGCAACAGCGCTTTCCACATCCGCCGATAGCCGTAGGCGAAGTAGTTGGCAGCGTGCGTCGTCTTGATCAGCTCGAGCAGCCGCTCGTCCTCGAGCGAGCGATCGGACCGCTCCCCGGTTGCGCGGTAGTAATAGGCGGACGCCGACACGTCCAAAGTGCGGCAGATCGGCTCGACCCCGAAACGAACACGGTGCTCCCTGATAAACGCGCTCACCTCGGTCGGTCTGTGTCGAGCTCCTTGGCGAAAACACCGACGCCGACTTCAAGATCTCGTTCGCTCTGCGCAACTCAAAGTTCTCCTTGCGCAACAGCTTGATCTCCTCACGCTCCTCAGTGCTCAATCCCTCACGCCGGCCTTCGTCGACCTCGACCTGGCGCACGTACTTGCGCAACGTCTCCGACGGCACACCCAGATCACTAGCGACATGCGCGATCGGGCGGCCCGACTCAAACACCAGCCGGGCACCGCGGTCCAACAACTCCCGTGGGTACTTCCTCGAACGTGGCATCAGCGGAGCGTCTCCAATCCCCAGGACAGAACCCGGAATCGAAGCCTCCGTCAAACCCGGCCTGGCTCAGGCATCCGCCGCGCGCCACGCTCATCGACACGAGAGCGCCGGTGCGACGGACCTACACTGCTCCCTTCGCCCGGATGCGAGCGTGCGGGCGGGGATTGCTCACGCTCCTGGATC
>CAJCHX010000798.1 GCA_903970215.1 Acidobacteriaceae bacterium | reverse complement strand
CCGGATCCGAGTGATCACAGGGCTTCGCGGCCGCGGCTCACCGGTCGTAGTGTAGGGCGCGTGAACGCTCTGACGCCGCGTGAAGGGGCCGCACCCGCCGCCACCGTCTCCGATCGCGACCTCGCGCGGACCATCGGGTGCGTGGTCGCCGCAGTCCGGCCGGCTGTCGCCGGGGTACGTGTGGCCTCGCTGTTCGCCGGTCTGACACCGATACCTGTGCTCAACGGGTACCCGCGCCGCGATGCCCCCGGCCGCGCGCATTGGTGGGTTCTGCCGGTCGGAGCCGTTTCGACAGCGATAGTCGCCTGGCCCGGGGTGCTCGGTCCGGTGACCCGGGTGCTCCCGATCAACAGTGTGCTGGGCTTCGCGAACCAGACCGTCGTGGTGGTCGGCGTGGCAGGGGAGTACGGCGTCACCGACTATCACCAACAGGTGGACCTGGTCGCGCGGGTGCTCGCACGCCGCCACATCGACGCTTTCGAGATGCTCGGCGCGCATCCCGGAGTCGGGGACCTGGTTCCTGTCGGTCCGGTGATCGAGCAGGTGCGCGGGGGCATCGGCGAAGCGGTCGGAGCGGTCCGATCGGTGTGGCGGACGGTTCGCGCGGTACGGACGGCGCTCGACGCTCGTCCGCAACCGGCACCCGTGTTCGACCTGATCGGACGGCTGCCCGTGGTGGGCGCAGTCGCGGGCTACCTGGGGGAGCGAGCGACCCTGGACACCGTTCGGGCGCGCGCGTCCGACGGCGCCCAGATCGTCGGCCTCGAGGCTGCGTTCGCGGGTGCGTCGTCGCAGGAGGGCGACTAGTCACTCTGGCCCAATGCTTCAGCCCGAGCGTCGGACCCGGGCCCGGGCGGAGGAGCAGGCGCGAGTGAAAAGACCTCGGCGAACGCCCAGATCCGTGGGTTAGGGCACACTTCTTTTGGTGGGCTCGCACCGCCGCGGGATACTTGCTCGACAACGGACCAGTTCTAAAGGAGTGGTGAGGTGACGTACACCATCGCAGAGCCCTGTGTGGATGTGCTCGACAAGGCGTGCATCGAGGAGTGCCCGGTCGACTGTATCTATGAGGGCGCCCGGATGCTGTACATCCACCCGGACGAATGCGTCGACTGCGGCGCGTGCGAGCCGGTCTGCCCGGTGGAGGCGATCTTCTACGAGGACGACGTCCCGGACGAGTGGGCGGCGTATGTGACAGCCAATGTCGACTTCTTCGACGACCTGGGCTCGCCCGGCGGCGCCGCCAAGGTCGGCAAGATCGACCACGACGCTGCCTTCATCAAGGCCCTCCCGCCCATGAACCAGGAATAGCCTTGGCGTCTGAGGCTCGGGTGCGCCGGTCGCCGGCCCGCCGGCTGCCGGATTTCCCGTGGGACACACTCGCGGATGCCAAGGCGAAGGCGGCGACGTACCCGGGTGGCATCGTCGACCTGTCTGTCGGGACTCCCGTCGATGCGGTAGCCGAGCCCATCCGGCAGGCGTTGTTCGACGGCTCCGCGTTCCCGGGGTATCCGGCGACGGTCGGCACCGTCGCTCTCCGCGAGGCTGCTACCGCTGCGCTGACGCGGCGGTACGGCACCGTGGTCCTCCCTGAGTCGTCGGTGCTCCCGGTGGTGGGCACCAAGGAGGCGATCGCGTGGCTCCCGACGGTGCTCGGGCTGGGTGCCGGGGACACCGTCGTGATCCCCGAGGTCGCTTACCCCACGTATGAAGTGGGCGCGCTGCTGGCCGGTGCGACGCCGGTGCGGGCCGACGGCACTGCGCAGCTCGGGCCGGCGTCGCCTGCCCTGGTCTTCGTGAATTCGCCGTCCAACCCGACCGGCAAGGTCTTGGGCGTGGATCACCTGCGCAAGGTGGTCGAATGGGCGCGATCGCGCGGCGCGATCGTGGCATCCGACGAGTGCTATCTGGGCCTGGCGTGGGACGCCGAGCCGGTGTCGGTTCTCGATCCCCGGGTGTGTGGGGGCGATCCGACGGGGTTGATCGCGATCCACTCACTGTCGAAGACGTCGAACCTCGCGTCGTACCGGGCGGGTTTCCTGGCCGGCGACGCGACGTTGATCCGCGAGCTGACCGAGGTGCGCAAGCACGCCGGACTGATCGTGCCGTTCCCCGTGCAGGCCGCGATGACGTACGCGCTGTCGGTCGACGAGCACGAGGCGGAACAACGCGAGCGATACGCCCGCAGGCGAGCGGTCCTGCTCGCGGCGGTGACGGGGGCAGGCTTCCGGGTGGACCATTCGGAGGCCGGCCTGTACCTGTGGTCTACCCGCGACGAACCATGCCGCGACACCGTCGACTGGCTCGCCGAGCGGGGCATCCTTGCCGCCCCGGGTGAGTTCTACGGGCCGACGGGCGCCCGGCACGTGCGGATCGCGATGACCGCGACAGACGAGCGGATTGCGGCGGCTGCGCAGCGGCTTCAGGTCTGAGGCGCTCAGCTGGCGGCGCCGGTGACGATCGGTCCGTTGGACGGCGGAACCGCCGGTGAGCCGGCGGCGCTGATGAGGGGCTTCTTGCCCGGCGGATCAGCCGAGAACTGGTCGCCGCCGACGGGCGGGCCGCCTTTGTTGGCTGTCAACGCGCCAGGAAAGTTCTCGGTGGTGGCACTCCCCGAGGTGGCAGAGCCGCCGAAACCGCCCGCGCCCC
>CAJCHX010000797.1 GCA_903970215.1 Acidobacteriaceae bacterium | reverse complement strand
TCACCGTCACCTTCGCCGGGTCTGCGGCGTCAGGAAACTGTGACCACACGTAACGCCGGAAACTGGTGGCCGACACCGCCAGTCCGGCCTCGTCGCGCAGGCGTTGATGGACCGTGGCCACCGTGTTCGACTTCAACATCTCGGCGATCGATCCCCGATGGGCGTCGATCGCCGGGAACGTCAGACTCCGGGCCCGGGCGTCGACCAGCTCCGGGAACCAGCCCCGGACCCGCTCCGCCCACTCCGCCCGCGACAACGCTCGCCCGCCGGGCGCCATGCCCGCCTCCTCAGCGGGGGCGATGTACTTGCGGACCGTCTTGGGGTCCACGCCGACACTCGACGCCACCACCGACTTCGGCCGGCCCGCATGCCAGTGCTGCAAAATCTCAACAACATCGATCACTTCGAAACTTCTCCTTGCCAAGTGGGTGTCCTCGCTCGTCTCGACGGCGAGTGAGTGCTACACGTGCAAAGAGCCCGACACGGGGACCCTCGTCCCTACCAGAGACCAGGGAATTCCGTGAACGACCAGCTAGGGAAATACCTGAACGACCAGCCTGTCAGCTAGGGAAATACTTGAACGCTGACAGGGGGGCGCCTTCGCCGACCCGGCCCTCCATGCCCGGCTGGATGCCTGGTGCCAGGGGGACCTGGTCGCTGACATCGGGTTGTTCTGGGCCGGCACCGCCTTCGAGGACCCGGTCACCGGCGTCGCCGCCGACCCCTCCGGCGGTCACCGCTGGCGGGTGATCGCCTGGGACGGCACCCCCGCCGAGGAGCTGCCCACGCCCGAGACCGGCCCGCTGCAGCAGTGGTCGGTGATCACCTCCCAGACCTGCAATGTAGTCGGCACAGGCCCCGGCGCCCGTCACCCCTTCTTCAGGTGTCGCCGCTGATCGACCTCACCGGCGCAAACCAGAACACCGTCGACGCGACCACGCGGGGCGAGCGACTCGACCGGGTCTGGGTGCACAACCTGCCCGGCGGCGGCGCCTGGGCCGCCGACCTGCGCGTGTCGCTCCCGGGTCTCCAAGGTCGTCCTGGCCGCCCAGGAGCGCCGACCCGCCTTCTCAACCGAGCAGGCGGCGTTGCCCATGACGCATCGGACGCCTCGGCCTCGGCGTGACGGCGGGCTTCGAGGGTCTCAAGCAGCATGCGGCAGTAGGTGGCAGCGCTCCCGACGGCGAGATGAGCGAGCCTCGGTGCGAGGGCGTACCCGCCGCGAGGCCGCCCGTGGCCGGGCCCGTACTCGTTGCGCAGTTCGGCGACGCCGACCGCGACCCCGGACAGGCTCGAGAAGATCCGCTTGATCGTCTCGGCACCCCTGGCGGTCGGGGCTACGGAGTCGGCATGGAGCGCCAGCGCCTTCTGCGCAACCTTCACCAGCGCCGGGATGTCATCCTCGCGGCCGTAGGACTCGCCCAGCCCCTCCGAGAGCCGCTGGGACACTGCGGTCCGGATCGGCCGCTGGCTGGTGCCACTCGCCCACGTCACGACGGTACGCCATGGTCCGATGTCGTGACCGGCCGATTAGGCCTCGGGCGGCGGCCGGTCTAGGCGCCGGCGACCACGTTGGCGGCTATGCATCGATGCAGCGGTTGGCCCCCTTCAGGCTGGGGTCAGCGTCCCTGCGCTGCCCCCACTACCCACCGCGGCGGGCGTCGACACCTATGCGCCCCGAACGCCGATTAGGTGTCTGTCGA
>CAJCHX010000796.1 GCA_903970215.1 Acidobacteriaceae bacterium | reverse complement strand
CCTGGTTCTCATCCTCTCCGCCGCTTTCGTGCGGGTCCGACTCCCGGCTGCGGCGACCTCGCCGAACCGCCCGAACTCCGCGACCGAGCGGACCAACGATGAAGAGCCTCCGGTTGGGGCGAGGCTGGGCGCCGGTGCGCTGGATCTCGTGTCGGCTCTGATCCCGTTACTCGCCCTGTTCATGCTCGTGTCCACAGCCGCCCCGGCCGGAACCCTGCCAACCTCGTTCGGTATCTCGTTGGGCAACAGCTCGACGACGACGCTGGGTCTCGGCAGCAGCGAGAACTACCTGATTGGGACGGCGAGCGACGTTTTCGGCGTTGTCTCAATCATCGTGTTTGCAGTTTGCTTCGGGTTCGTCGCGTCCCGGACCGGCGCGACGCTCGGAATGCGATGGCGTCGGTTGGCGGTTGTCGATTCGACGGGCGCGCCAGCATCGCGCATGCAGCACGTTGCCCGCACGGCCGCCTGGCTGCTCGACGGCTTCCCCTACTTCATCCCCGGTGGCGTCGGGTTCGTGATGATCCTGTTCAGTCCGAGCCGGCGACGGATCGGCGACTACCTCGCTCGCACCAAGGTCGTCCGTGTCTAGCAACTCGGGGCCGGCCTCACGTGAGCTCCGCTCCGAGCCAAAACGAGGACGCACCCGATGCACGTGCCAGCAACGGAGCAGGTCTCGCACCGGGTGTCCCGATCTCCCCTCCATTTCGCCTCAGTGAGGGAAGAGAAGTCTGGCGTGCCTGGCGTCATCCAGATGTCGCCATAGCACTCGTCTGTCTCGCTAGGTGGCTGATGTGAAAGCGCTCGTGGCATGCAGGGTCTGCCGTTGGCGACACAATCGGCTCCCCGACGAAGGCGTGGAGGAACTCAATGGCCGAGGTGCGCGATCAAGAAATCGTCGCTGAATGGACCGCGCAGTACCCAGACCGAGCACTCACGAAGTTCGTGAATGCCCACCTTGGCGGGGTCGAGGGTCGAAATGCCGCTCGGATCGCGAATGCCAACTACGACGTCGGGCGTGTCGCGGTCGCGCTCGCCGACGCCGTCGCTGCTGGGCGAATCGTCGATGGCGGCCGCGACCCACAAGTCGGGTCATTCGTTCAGCGCGCGCGCAACCTGCCCAGCGATGCCACCACTCCAGAGCGAAATGCCGAACTGCTCGTAGCGCACGGGCGGCCTCGCACGACTCCGAGGCTCTCGCCTTCCACCGCCGAGGCCGTACAGGATGGCAGCCCAGTTTCGCCGACTCAGCAGGGTCAAGACACAGCCAGCGATGACTTAGCAACTGAAGCCCAAGAACCCGACGGGCCCGCAGCAAACGGCACCGGGTTCTTGTCTGACGCCGTCCTGCGCCACGCCATAGAACGACATGCCGTCGACTTGGCAAGCGCCGCGTATGAATCCGAGGGCTACGTCGTCAGAGACACTGGCGAAGCTCATCCATATGACCTCGAGGTTTCGGCGGACTCCGAGATCCGCCGAGTCGAAGTCAAGGGGTCGTCGGTGATGGCGCTGTCGGTGGAGCTGACGAAGGGCGAGGTCAAGAACGCGCGTCGTTTCCAGCCTACCGACCTCTATGTTGTGGACAACATCGTTTGGGCAGTAGGGGCCGATGGGGCCGTCGAAACTTCCGGGGGTCGGGTGCGCCACTGGCGAGATTGGGTTCCCGGCGACGCTCAGTTGTCTCCCTCACGGTATCGCTACGAACTGCCGAACGAGCTCTGAGTCCTGTCCGTGATTTCTCGCGTCCACTCGTTTGGGGTAAGTCGCGAGGCTGTCGCGCAACTCGTCGGCCGTGAGTGGCGTCCGAGTGTGACTGGT
>CAJCHX010000795.1 GCA_903970215.1 Acidobacteriaceae bacterium | reverse complement strand
CGGGCTGAGCCCTACGGACGTCACTCCGGAGCAGACGCGCCCCCTGCTCACGCGAGAGATCCCAGGTCTGTCCGACGCGATCCGTGCGGCCGGAGGGCCTGGCGTGCCCACTGCTGTGCTCTCCCGCGGCCTGGCGGGTCTCGCGGGCCTGACCCTGGTGGTCAACCTTCCGGGCTCCCCAGGGGGTGTCCGGGACGGCCTCGCGGTGCTCGGCGGGGTGCTCGACCACGCGCTGTCCCAGATATCGGGAGGCGACCATGGTTAGGTACACGTCCGCGCTCACCGAAGACCCGATCGATCTTCCGGCGCACGAGCGCGCCGTCGAAGAGGCGGCGGCCGGCGCGATCGTCGGCTTCGTCGGTGCGGTGCGCGATCACGACCGGGCGAGAGGCGTCGTCCGGCTCGAATACAGTGCCCACCCCACGGCGCCGCGGGTACTCGCGGAGGTCGTGGAACGGGTGGCGACCGCTGCCGTCGGGGTGCGGGCCGTCGCGGTGTCACACCGGATCGGCCGCCTCGAGGTGGGCGACGCGGCACTGGTGGTCGCGGTGTCGGCGGATCACCGGGCGGCGGCGTTCGCGACGTGTGCCCTGTTGGTGGACGAGGTGAAGGCGGCGTTGCCGGTGTGGAAGCACCAGATCTTCACCGACGGAACAGACGAATGGGTCGGCAGCGCGTGACTGCCGACCCATTCGGTCGTTGTGCTCTGATCGTGGCCGACGTGGAGTCGGCGAACGATCAGTAGCCGCGGTGCTTGAGCTGCTCGAGCATCCGCAGGAGTGCGGGGTCGACGGGCTTGCCGTGCGCGTTGGCCTGGTCGACAGCCGCCTGCAGGTAAGCGGCGCTGCTGTACGGCCGCGCGGTCTCCGTGACGACCTTCTTGATCTTCTTCTTGGGCACCAGCTTGTGTGCCGTGGGGACGAACTTGTGCTCGAGCGGCTTGTGCTCGACCTTGTGGGCGACCTTGTGAACGGCCGGCTTCTTCTTCTTGTGGAAGCCGGGCTGCTCGTAGGACGAGGCCACGTCGGACCGCGGGGTCGCGGCACCGAGGCCGTGCCCGCAGACGGGCCATGCGCCACGGCCCTGGCCCGCGAGGACCTTCTCAGCGATCGCGATCTGCTGTTCCTTGCTGGCCTGGTTGGCGCTCGACGCGAACTGGCTGCCGCCGTACGCGTCCCACGTCGACTGGCTGAACTGCAGGCCGCCTTCATAGCCGTTTCCGGTGTTGATGGCCCAGTTGCCGCCCGACTCACACGAGGCCACCTGATCCCACTCGGAATCGGTGGCAGCGTTCGCGGCCGGGTGGACGAAAACGAGGCCGGCGCCGCTGAGGATCGCGCCGGTGGCGGCGGCCTTGGCGACGGTGCGGCCGGTGGTGGACTGCTTACGGTGGCGACCGGACATATGTAGACGTCTTCCTCTCTACGGCACTTGCGAAGTGAGCTGTCGGGTTCGAGCGAGAGGTGTGCTCGGTCGGTTCCTTGCGGTCCCGGCTTAACCCCTAGGGCCCTCGCGGGCCCTGTCGCACCGTGACCGGTGCGACGGTTGGTTCCTCCGCCTTCGTCCTGTGGTGTAGATCGTGGGTGTCCTCCATCGGCCACTGGACGAGGCTAGGTGCGGCGTCCGATGAAGGGGCCGCTGCTGCGGCCGGGGTCGACGCTACGTGGTGGCCAGCGGGATGTCATCCTGTGCGACGTTATATTTTCGTGACCGCTGCAACGTCGTGCCGCAACCGAATTCTTGGTGTCTTCCCAGGTAGGCGACAGCGATACCCCGTTTGTGGCCTACCTGTTACCCAACCGTGATGTGACGAATGTCACACCCTAGCCGCCGGAAAACGGCGGCAATACGTCCAGGGTGGCACCGATGGCGGGGGTGTTCGGGCTCCGGACCGCGAGCTCGTCGAGCAGATACGAGCAGCGGGGGAGGACAGCGGCGAGTGCCGGGTGCCGGTCGGTCAGCACACTGAGCAGCTCCGCGACGGTACCGCCCACGGGCGCGGTGACGGTCTCGTGCGAGACGCCCGTCGCGGCGCGTGCCGCGGCGAAGTAGCGGATCAGCACGATCAGCCGCCGATTGCGCTCATGGGACGGGTCGGCTGGAGGAACGTGGGGTCGTCGATGCCGTGGCCCGCCTGCTTGCCCAGCATGGCGGCGCGCCAGGTTCCGGCGATCGCCGTATCGTCGGCCCCCGAACGCAGGAGCGACATGAGGTCCGTCTCCTCCTCGGAGAACAGGCAGGTGCGGATCTTCCCGTCGGCGGTGAGGCGGACCCGGTCGCAGTCGCCGCAGAACGGTCGCGTGACCGACGCGATCACGCCTACGGTGCCCGGCCCGCCGTCGACCACGAAGCGCTCGGCCGGTGCGCTGCCCCGAGGTTCGTCGGCCGGCGTGAGCTGGAAGCGGGTCGCGAGAGCGGCCAGCACCGCATCTGCCGTCACCATGGAAGACCGTTCCCAAGTGTGGCCGGCATCGAGCGGCATCTGCTCGATGATCCGCAGTTCGTAGCCCGCTTCCAGGCACAACTCGAGCAGCGGCACGGCGTCGCCGACCCGCCCGGGTCCCAGGACCGCGTTGACCTTGACGGGGGTCAGCCCCGCCGCCTGGGCGGCGCGGAGACCTGCCAGCACGTCGTCCAGCCGATCGCGTCGGGTCACCTCCAGATAGGCGGTGCGATCGACGGTGTCGAGCGAGACGTTGACGCGGTCCAGACCAGCGGCCCGCAGGTCGGACGCCCTGCGGGCGAGCGAGACGCCGTTGGTGGTCAGCGCGAGTTCCGGGCGCGGTTGCAGGCCTGCCGCGTGCGCGATCACGGCGCCCAGGTCTGCGCGCAGGAGGGGCTCGCCGCCGGTGAACCGGACCACGGTGATCCCCAGGTCGCGCACGGCGATGGTGAGCAACCGGCACAACTCGGCGGTAGTGAGGACGCGGGCGTTGGCCATCCACGCCAGGCCCTCGGCGGGCATGCAGTATCGGCAGCGCAGATTGCACCGGTCCGTGAGGGATACGCGGAGGTCGGTGGCGACCCGGCCGAACCGGTCGACCAGCCCCGTCGTCATCTGCGGGATTCGGACACGACCACCGCGGCGACCGATACGGCCAGCCCGATCGGCGCCAACGGGGTGCACAGGTAGACCCAGAGCGGGGCGGTCAGGCCGCCCGCCACAGCGGGCGTCACGAACAGCGCGGCGGCGGCGATGATACCGACCGCGAACAGTGCCACTCCTACCGCGACCACACCGGATCCGACTTTGCCCACGAGGTTAGGATAGTCGACATGCGTCCCGCGGTTCGCGGGGCGCTTTTGGTTGTTGTTTACCCAGTGAGCAGGTGACTCAAGGTGCCTACCGGCAAGGTCAAGTGGTACGACGCGGAGAAGGGCTTCGGCTTCCTCTCGCAGGAGGACGGCGAGGACGTGTACGTCCGTGCGGCCGCGCTCCCCGACGGCGTCGACGCGCTGAAGCCGGGGCAGCGGGTCGAGTTCGGGATGGCGGCGGGGCGCCGCGGCCCGCAGGCGCTGTCGGTGAAGGTGCTGGACCCGACGCCGTCCGTGGTCCGCGGGAGCGCGCCGACGCGCGCCCGCAAGCCCGCGACCCGGCGGCCCACCGACGAGCTGCACGGGATGATCGAGGACATGATCCAGCTGCTCGACTCGGGCGTGCAGCAGGAACTGCGTAAGGGTCGTTACCCGGATCGGCGGAATGCGGAGCAGATCGCCAAGGTGCTGCGCGAGATCGCGCGCGAGTTGGACGGGTAGCCGGGCGCGGCTAGGACCTGGCCGACGGCAGGGTGTCGATCGCCCACACCGCCTGCGAGATCAGGTTGCCGAAGGCGTCCTGCACGTCGGAGGGGACGTGTAGCTCGATCTGGGCGATGAGTGCGTCCCTCGTCGACTGGAGCACGATCAGCGAGTCGCCCGGCGTGAGGTGGGGCGTGCTGGTGATGGTCGAGTTCCCGTTGGGGAACAGGTACTGCACCGACACGTCCCAGGGCCGCTTCGCGATGTACGGCGGCAGCGACACCAGGATCGTCTGGCCGGGCTGGACGGGGATCTCGGCCGGCTTCTGCTTCGGATCGCACTGCTGCTTGAGCACGTCGTCGCAGTACAGGTACGGCCCCACGTAGCGCAGCGTGCGGTCGACGGCCACGCTCAACTCCGGCCGTTCGACGGTGTCGCGGTTGTGTCGCACTGCGGCGGCGGCCGTGAGCGCGAACACGACGATGGCGACGACTGCGGTGGCGAGCGCGGCGACGACGAGCCCGCGACTGGGTCTGATCACTGGTTAAACCCCATCATGGTGGACGGCAGTGTAATGCGTTGCTCCCGGTGGCGCGGTGGGCGGGACCCGCTCGGGTCGCCGGCCGCCGAATCCGGGTACGAGCGACGACCCGCGGTGGCTCAGCACCGTCTGAGCGGTCCCGAGCGCCATGATCGCGGCCACAACAGTGAACCCGATCCACAGGACGTCGTGCGGGATCAGGACGCCGAGCGCGGCGCCGAACACCCACGCGAGCTGCAGTGCCGTCTCGGACAGGCCGAACGCGGAGGCGCGTGACTCGTCGGGCAGGTCGTCCTGGATCGACGCGTCGAGGCAGACCTTCGCGATCGCCGACGCCCCCGCTCCGACGAATGTGGCGATGCCGGCGAACAGCAGGTTGTGCAGTGCGGCCGCGGCGACCGCGCCGATGGTGGCCGCGATCGCGGCCTGTACGGCGATTGAAGCCGGCTTTCCGAGCTTGAGGCGTGCGCCGACGCCGTTGCCGAGGAAGTTGCCCACGCCGGCGGCGGCGCCCACCGCACCCAACACCGCGAGCTGCATCAGCCCGTGTTCGTCTTTCGAGGGCCCGTTCTTGGCGTAGAACGCGATGAACAGGGTGAGGAAGCCGGTCAGCAGGCGGATGGTGACGTTGGCCCACAGCCCGGTGATGACGCTCCGGCCCAGCGGTGCGCGCAGCTTCTGAAACGTGCCCCGGGCCGGCTTGGCGCCGGCAGGCGGGATCTGGCCGGTGTAGCTGAGCGTCGTCGGTACCTCTCCGCTGGTGTTCTCGACCCACTTGGGGATCCGCATGCAGCTCGCGGCGCCCGCCAGGGCGAACACCATCAGAACCATCACCGCGCCCGGTTGGTGCAGGAGCCGCGCGCCGCCGAACTCGACTGCCGATGCGATGGCGCCGCCCACGCCGGTCCCCACGACCAGGCCGAACAGGGTCAGGCGCGAGTTGACTCGCGCCAAGTCGATGGACGGTGGCAGAACCCGCGGCGTGACGGCGGATTTGAGCACCGAGAACGACTTGGACATCACCATCATCCCCAGCGCGCACGGGTACAGAGCGAATGCGTTGTAGTCGACGGTGTGGGTGGCGGAGTTGTAGGCACAGTTGCCGATCAGCACCGCGGCCAACGCGATGCGGATCACGAACGACGCGGCCAGTGCGATCCGGCGACCGTGCTGGATGCGGTCCAGCAGCGGACCCATGAACGGAGCGATCACCGCGAACGGCGCGATGTTGACCAGCAGATAGAGCATCACCTTGCCCACGTCCTCGCCCTTGGTGGCCGCGAAGAACAGGGTGTTGGCCAGGGCGATCATCAGCGCTGCGTCGACGGCGTTGTTGAGGATCACCGGGTAGGTGAGTGCGGTGAGGCCGGATTCGCCGGCCCCGTCGGCGCGGGCCGCTTCGTTCCATTTCGCGATCCCACGCCAGGTGAGTTCGCGGCTGCGCATGGCGGCCACCCGGGTCACCGTGAGCTTGCGGGGAAGCTGCTGCGCCTTGGTCGGGCGAGGCTCCGCCCGCGGCGGTGTGCCGGGCTCGCCGAGCGGGGGGAGGTGGTGATTGCCGGAGTACTGGGGACGCTCGCCCCGGGGACGTGGCGGCGGGGCCTGATCCGGAGCTTGGCGCGGGGCCGGTCGCGACGTGCGCGACGTGCGCGACGGACGCCCGCCCGGCGGCTGCGCGTCGTCGGGCGGATATCGCCGATCCCCCGGATGTCCGCTCACTTCGTCGATTGTTCCGTATCGGGGCGAGCGAAGCGACGGGGGATCGCGGGGAGGGGCGAGCGAAGCGACGGGGGATGGGAACCTGCCGGGCGAGGTCGCCGTACCCACCTGTCGGTGCACGGGGTGGTTGCGGCAGACTGTGACCGTGAGTTCCGCATTGCATACGCAAGACGCGATCGATCTCGCGCGCGCGGCGCTCGAGGCCGGCGAGGACGCTGCTGTCGGCGCGCACGTGGCTGCGGTCTCCGAGGACGATTGTGCGGTCGCGCACTATTTCGAGGCCGACCTGCCCGCGTACCGCGGCTGGCAGTGGTGCGCGGTGCTCGCGGCTACCGACGGTGGCGCGATCACGGTCTCCGAGACCGCCCTGCTCCCCGGGCCGGGTGCGCTGACCGCGCCGGAGTTCGTCCCGTGGGAACAGCGCGTACGGCCTGGTGATCTGGCTCCGGGCGACGTACTTCCGACCCCACTGGACGATCCGCGGGTCGAGCCGGGTTACCTGCTCAGCGGGGACCCGGAGGTCGACGCCGTTGCCGGTGAGATCGGCGTGAACCTCGAGCGGGTCATGACGCGGTACGGGCGCGCCGAGGCAGCGGCCCGGTGGATCGAGTCGGACTTCGGCCCTGATACCGAGATGGCGCGGGCGACCCGCTTCCACTGCGGTGACTGCGCGTTCTATCTGCCGCTCGCGGGCGCTCTCCGCGCAGCGTTCGGTGTGTGTGGAAACGAGTACGCCGCCGACGGTCATGTGGTGCACGCGCACTACGGCTGCGGCGCGCACTCGTCGGCAGCGACGCCCGCCGGCGCCGGCAGCCCCGCGTACGAACCCTACGACGACGGATCGGTCGAGCTGCAGGATCTCGGCGTCCGGTCGGTCGAAGCCACAAGCGGAGCGTGACCACCCGCGGCGGCGATCCGTTCGGAACGGCGGCGCTGCGCGCCGCCACCGAGGCGGCGT
>CAJCHX010000794.1 GCA_903970215.1 Acidobacteriaceae bacterium | reverse complement strand
CGCCGCACACGCGCAACCCCCGCACGGCCGTTGTCCGTGCGGACGACAAGAAAGGAAGCGGATGAGGCTTGGAACCATCGCGGACGGACACGGGGCCACCGTGGCCGTCCGAGCCGACGGCGACGAGGTCGTGGTCCTGGATCACCCCGATGTCGGCGCACTGCTGTCGTCGACCCCGGATCTGCACGCGCTGGCAGCCGTCGCAGGCGAGCGGCGTCCTCTCGAGGCGGTCACCTTCGCCCCGCTCGTCCCTCACCCCAACAAGATCATCTGCCTCGGGCTGAACTACGCCACCCACATCAAGGAGACGGGGCGGCCCACCCCGGAGTACCCGACGCTCTTCGCCAAGTACGACGGCTCCCTCATCGGCGCCGGCGAATCGATCCTGCTGCCGAAGGTCAGCGACAAGGTCGACTGGGAGGCCGAGATGGCCGTGGTGATCGGCCGGCCGGCCCGCCACGTCGGCGCCGACGACGCCCTCGACCACGTGGCCGGCTACAGCGTGATGAACGATGTCACCGTCCGGGACTGGCAGCGGCGCACCCTGCAGTTCCTCTCGGGCAAGACCTTCGAGTCGACCACCCCCCTCGGCCCGTGGCTGGTCACGCCCGACGAGCTGCCCCCCGGCGGGCGCGACCTGTCGATCCGCTGCCTGGTCGACGGTGAGGTCATGCAGGACTCCACCACCAGCGACCTGCTCTTCGACGTCGCCACGACCATCGCCTACATCTCCGACATCCTCACCCTCCTCCCCGGCGACGTCATCGCCACCGGCACCCCCGGCGGCGTCGGCTTCGCCCGCGACCCGCAGGTCTTCCTCCGCCCCGGCCAGGTGCTCACGACCGAGATCGAGCACATCGGGACCTGTACCAACCCCTGCGTCGCCGAGGCCGGGACCGGCTCGACGGCTGGGACCGCTCCGAGCACACCTGTCGAAAGGACCACCGCATGACCACGCAGCGCAAGGGATCGGCCAGCCCCTGGGACTACATCCAGGACTGGGACGTCGAGCTGGCCGGCTCGGACATCCTCGATCCGGCCCTGGTGGGCCGGTGGGCCCGGTCCTTCGCCCTGGCCGGCGGGCTCGGCTACATGTGGAACGAGCTGGCCCGGCCGGTCAGCGAGATCGCCTACGGGCTGCTCGAGCTGCGACCTGGCGACAAGGTCCTGATCATCGGCGAGGCGGTCGGGCCGGCCGGCTGGGAGGAGGACATGCGGGCCCTGGTGGGACCCTCCGGCGTCGTCGACGTCATCGAGATCCTCCCGGAGGGCCGGCGGGCCGTGGCCGAGCAGTGGCGCGGCCGCAACGGCATGCTCGGCTGCTGGCGCTGGGACTACACCGAGCAGATGGCGTCGGAGGCCTACGACTGCGTCGCCATCATGCAGTCCACCCAGCACTGCGACGACTGGGCCGATGTCGGCCCGGAGATCCTGCGGGTCATGAAGCCCGGCCGGCGGATCGTGTTCGCGGAGATGGTCCTCGGCGGTCCCCGCTTCGAGCAGCGCATCGGCGCAGACCTCCACATCCGGCAGTGGTACGAGAAGGTCATGGGCGGCATGCGCGACGCCCTCGACGGGGTCGTGTCGTACTACAGCGGCGAGGACCTGCTGGCGGCCATGGGCGATCTGCTCGACAGCCCGCAGACCCTGGAGTGGAAGGGGATCGAGATGTTCTGGGGCCGCAAGCCGCACTGACGCCCGTTCTGTGAAGCAGAACTGCCGGCGCGTTTGACAGAACCTGTCTAGGATTTGTTCGCTTCGACGGCGACGACGTCGCCTCGGGCCGGGGGGAGGGGACGGGAGCGGGGGCAACCCTGGTCCTCGGACTGCTGCGCTCTCCCCGCCCACTCGCCACGGTCGCCGCCCGCCGCAGGCGACGGCCCGGGACACGGAGGAGAACCACATGACCACAGTCGGTCGTTCCGCCAGCCACGACACCAACGGGTCCACCCTGATCCTCCCCGACCGGGGACCGCTGGATCCGACCCAGGTCGCCCGCACCCTCCGGGTCTGGGTCACCCGCAACCCGATCAAGGGCGCCCTGCTCGCCGGCTTCGTCGCCACCCACATCGCCACCATGACCGGCTTCTGGTTGCCGGGCATCGGCCTCCCCCAACTCAACTGGCCGATCGCGAACGGCAACGTCGTCCTGCCCCACGCCTCCCCGACGGTGAAGTTCATCGTCGGCGAGGTCTTCATGCACGGCATCGACGGCGTGGTCTTCACGCTCATCTTCGCCATCGTGTGGTTCCCGCTCATGAGCCCGCTGGTCGGGCACCGGGTGACGCCGGCGGCCAACATGGCCAAGGCGGTGATCTTCGGCCTGGCCCTCGGGACCCTCGCCCTCGGCTTCATCACGCCCTACGTCTACGCACCCCACACGGGCGCCGGGCTGTTCAGCACCGGCTACGGATGGAAGACGGTGGTGGCGGTCTACCTCTGGCACGCGGTGTTCGGGCTCAACCTCGGGCTGATCTACAACCCGATGAGCCTCCGGGTCGCCGCCGACGGACGGCTCGAGGAGGCCGGCACCGGGCTCCCGGTCGGCACCCTGGCCTCCAACGGCGCCGTCTGAGCTGCACGCACGTGGCGACGCCGTCGCCCTGGTCCCTTCCGCTGCCACCCTGATCGCCGTCGGCCTCCACTGAGCGCCGGCACCGGCGGCCCGTGACCTGCGATCCCGAGACGGACGTCGCCCGGCGCCCCGCGGCACGGCCGCTCGTGATGACCACCGTGCGGTCGCAGGCTCAGGTGGCGTCCCGGCGGGCGGGGTCGCCCCGGTCCAGCGCAGCCAGCAGCGCCAGGACGGCCTCGTTGAACGGCACGGGGATGCCGTGTCGGCCGGCCGCCTCGACCAACGCCCCGGTCAGGTCGGCGTACTCGAGGCGGCGGCCGGCCAGGCGGTCGTAGTACATCGAGCTCCCGCTCGGCGCGCCGGCGCTGTAGGCCCGGTACCGCTCGAAGATGGCGTCCACGTCCTGCGGACCGATGTCGGCGCCCTCGGCCCGACCGACGGCCACCGCCTCGTCGAGGATGCGCCGCCCGAGCGGTTCGATCCCCGGGTCGCGCATCACGTCGAGGCGGCGCATGGTCAACGCCGTGATCGGGTTGGCCACCACGTTGCTGAGCAGCTTGCGCCACTCCTCGGTCACGAGATCGGCCTCGAGCACCACGTCGAGGACGCTTCCCGCCAGCAGGTCGGCGAAGCTCCGGCCGTCCGCATCGTCGGGCACCACGACTTTCGATCCGGCGTGGTGGGCGACCCGGCCGGGCCCGACCCGCTCGGCGGCCACGTAGACCAGCGCCGGGAGAACCCGCGCCGGCCCGACCCACGGGGCGACTCGACGGCGGTGGCCGATCCCGTTCTGCAGCACCACCACCACCGTGTCGGGTCCGCACAGCCGCTCCAACCAGGGTCCGGCTCCCGCGGTGTCCTGCGCCTTGACCGTGACCAGCACCCAGTCGGCGGCCGCCACGGCGGCGGGGTCGGCCACGATGTCGACCGGAACGGTCCGGGACCGTCCACCGGCCTCGACGACGAGCGAGTCGATCGGGGTGCGGACGCACACGGTCGGGCGGTGGCCGGCATCGACCAGGGCGGCGGCGGCGACCCCGCCGATGGCCCCGGCCCCGATCACCGCGACGGTGGGACGAGCGGCTCCTGGCACGACGGGGGACGATACCCGGGGGCCGGCGCGTCGACACCGTCGGCACAGCCAGCTCGCTGACGGTCATGGCCCCATGGCGCAGCTGCCGCGGGAACCGCCCGCGCCCGGCGCCGAGGTGCGCCAAGGCAGAAGCCTCGGTACGGTTCCGATGCCGTGAGCGTTGCCTTCCTGCTGACCTCGTTGGTCATCGTCGTGATGCCGGGCACCGGGACGCTGATCACCCTCTCCGCCGGCGTGTCGCGCGGCGCCCGAGCCGGCGTCGTCGCCGCCCTGGGCTGCACACTCGGGATCGTCCCGCACCTGATCGCCGCAGTGACCGGAACTGCAGCGTTGCTGCGAGCCAGCGGCACCGCCTTCGACGTCCTGCGGGTGGTCGGCGTGGCGTACCTGCTGCTCCTGGCCGTGACGACCTGGCGGGACCGGAGCAGCCTGGTCGTCGAGGACGGGCAGCCGGCTCGCTCGGCGCCACGTGTGATCGGCTCGGCGATGCTCTCCAACCTGCTCAACCCGAAGCTGACGATCTTCTTCTTCGCCTTCCTGCCGCAGTTCGTCCCGCCGCGTGCCCCTCACGAGGTGGCCCGGCTCCTGCTGCTCAGCGGCACGTTCATGGCGATGACCTTTGCCGTGTTCAGCGTCTATGCGCTGGCGGCTTCGGCGCTGCGCACCCACGTGATCGAGCGGACCAGGGTCGTCCAGAACGTGCGCCGCAGCTTCGCCGCGTCGTTCGTCGGCCTGAGCGTCAAGCTCGCGCTCACGTCGCGCTGACCCTCCGATGAGCGAGCCGGCGTTCCCGGACTTCCGTCCCTCCGGCAACGCCGCGGCGGACCCCGACCTCTACGACGTGGAGAACCGGGCGATCGATCCTGCCGGCACCCTGCTCGACGCCATGCGGGACACGGCGCCATGGGCGGGAGCCACGATCGTCGACCTCGGCTGCGGCACCGGCTACTGGCTCGACCACTACCGCGACGCCGGCGAGGCCATCGGCGTGGAACCCGACCGCCGCCTCCGGCAGCGGGCCCGACGCCACCACCCCGACGCCCGCATCGTGGCCGGGTCCGCCGAGCACCTCCCGCTCCCCGATGGCAGCGTCGACGTGGTCCACGCCCGCTTCGCCTACTTCTTCCCCCCGGGGTGCGACGCCGGCCTCCGGGAGGTCCAGCGGGTGCTCGCACCCGGCGGCCGCCTCGTCGTGGTCGACAACGACCACCGCCACGGCGAGTTCGCCACCCTCCTCGCCCGCTCCGCTGCGGCTACTCCGCAGGGCCGGGCCGAGACCACCGACCGGTGGTGGGCGGAGCAGGGCGCCGGGCGCCGTGAGGTCATGAGCGCCTGGCAGTTCGCCTCCCGAGCCGAGCTCGAATCGGTCCTCCGCCTCGAGTTCCCGGCCACCGTCGCCACCCCGTGGCTCGACGCCCACCCCGACGCCACCGGCCTGAGCTACGGGTACGTGCTGTTCTCGGTCGGTGCCCGGTGACGCCCGGGCCTGGGCTGGCACGACGCCGGCGGGGCCGCTGGCGAAGCGGGGCTACGATGGCGTCGGTTGCAACACCGGGAGAGGTGCGAGAGCGGCCGAATCGGACTCACTGCTAATGCCCGGCCCGGGTTGCGAGGGGTGGTCTCCCCAGCAGGCTCTTCTTTACGAAGGTCCAGTTCAGCGGCATTTTTCGGACCGTGTCGCGGTCATCGCCGTTTGCCACTCGTGGCCACCGGTGGCATCGGCAGGTTGAATCTAGGTTGAATCGAGACGCGCCTCGCTACCGCCCAGACGCTTGCATTCGCTGCTTGGCCTTCAAGAAGTTAGTGCTATCACCAACACGAAGATCGTTATGGCTAATCCGGCGACGAGCAGAAGGGGTAAGTAATACCGAGTCAGAAAATTGCCCCAAGCTATGGCTCTTTCGTCGCTCTCAGACTCTCCGAAGGACAGTTTGGAATTATCCAGGTTATCCTTCGGACCATGCGGCCCGGAGCGAGACGGGTCCGTCATTACCGAGTCAATCCTGCGCGCTTCTTGCTATAGAAGTAGCCAGTCACACATACAAGGCTTACCATGACTTCCAAGACGGCGCCCAACGCTACGCCAGTGAAGAGTGCGACGGCAGAATGGTTCCCAAAAAAGAACCCAACCCCACCTCCTCCAAGTAGAAACAGGCCCAAGATAGACAGTGCCATTATCCTTACCTGCCGGATTGGCATTGCGTTCAAACGATCGTAAAACACTCAGCACTCACCTATGGTCGAGCCGATTACGACACTAGCGACCGCACCGGCTGCCCCTATAGGGCCTCCCGCCAGTGTGCCCAGCAAGACTGCGGTAACGTCCTCGCTTCCGACCACTTCCAGAAGGGCGTAGCCGCCCGCAGCCACCCCTCTCGCAACGACGAACGTCCCGACCACTACACCGGCTGCACCCTCGCCACAAGATTTTCCTGTCCCATGCGAGCCTGGAAACGCTTTTCCTCCATTGCAGGTGACTGTAATCGAGCACCCTCCCTCAAGGCCGCTTGCGTCTGCTTCATTAATGGGGTTGTCGGAAGCATACAAGAAACCAGGATTTTGCCCAGAGGGGTCAGGTTGTGTCCACGACCCGAGACCAGGACTGTAATAGCGCGCACCGAATTTCACGTACCCCGTTGTATCCGTATAACCCGCCTCGTACCGGTAAGGATTAATAGATGCTTCACTACCCGTACTGGTGAGGGTTGTGCCGTAGGGGTCGTAGCGGTAGGTGGCGACTTGGGTGCCGGTGGTGTTGATGAGGCCGGTGACCGAGCCGGTGCCGTCGTAGAGGTAGTAGTAGCGGCTTCCGCTCGCGAGCATGCTGTTGAGCCGGCCGGACGGGTCCCTCGTGTAGTAGGTGGTGGCGCTGC
>CAJCHX010000793.1 GCA_903970215.1 Acidobacteriaceae bacterium | reverse complement strand
CCTCCCCGCCGATGTTGAATCTCTCGACCATCGTTTTGAGGTGGATGCCGTCCGCCCCCATCATCGCGGCTTCGTCTCGCAGTCGGTGCAGGGCGTTGTCGATACCGAGCATCACCGCACCGCTGTACGTGTCGAGCTCTCGCGGGGTCTTCCAGCCGGTCACCTGCATGCCGCCGATGTGCACGACGGACATTCCGATCACCGCGCCCACGGGTTCGAGACCCATCTCGTCGAATACGGCGAACGACAGATGCCCGAAGAAGGACGTCGCGGCCGAACCCTGCTGTACCGAGTGGTGCAGCCGCCACTGCCCGGCCTGCGGAATACCTGGTCCCTGCGATGGAACGGTCATCTCGGGTGCTCCCTGGACAATGATGGCGTGGAACGGGGCGACGATGCCTGCGTTCGAGAACGGAAGGCAAGACCACTAGCAAGACCAGTATCTGAAGGCTAACAGCGCCGCCACCGCGGTACGTCGCTTTCTTCAGGAGGCGGACTGGTCTGCCGCGGGCGGTCTCGTCTACTCTGTATCGCGCGGACGAGCTGACCGGGCGGCCGCGGCGATCGGGAACGGCTGGCTCACCAGTGCGGCCCGCGTCGAGGAAAGTCCGGACTCCACAGGGCAGGGTGGTTGCTAACGGCAACCCGGGGTGACCCGCGGGACAGTGCCACAGAGAACAGACCGCCGGCTGCCCTTCGGGGTGGCTGGTAAGGGTGAAACGGTGCGGTAAGAGCGCACCAGCGCACCGGGTGACCGGTGCGGCTCGGTAAACCCCACCCGGAGCAAGGTCGAAGGCGAGACCCGTGAGGGTTTCGCTGCGCGCGCGAATTTCTAGGGCTGCCCGCCCGAGCGCGCGGGTGGACCGCTCGAGGCACCCGGTGACGGTGTGTCCAGATGGATGGTCGCCCCCAGCATCGCTGGGACAGGATCCGGCTTACACGTCAGCTCGTCCGCCCAGCTTCGGGGTATACCGGCGTTGCTGCGCGCGATCGCGACAGCATGATGTCCGGTCTGTGAAGGCTTGGGCGAATTTCGTCTCCTGGGCCGGTGCGGGTGCGCGCCGGCGCGCTTGGGCGTTGCTAGCGTCGCGTGGTGGACATCGGACTGCGTTCTTGTGGACTTCACGGACATGTCACCTATGCACCCGACGAGCCGGATCTGCGGGTCGGGCTGCGGGCCGATACGCCGCACGGCGAGGCCTGGCGATGCCTGCGCTGTGATGCCTTCGTAGTGGGCGCAGCCGGGGGGAGTGGTCCCCGATCCGCGGCGCCGACGGTGCTCCGCGGCCGCGCGCTTCGCGATCGCTTCATCACTCGGCTCCTGGCGGTGGAGCGGATCATCCGCACCGTGATCTTCACCGTTCTCGCGATCGGCGTATTCAAAGTGCGTGATGCTCGAGGTCACTTGGAGGCGGCCTTCCAGCGCGACCTGCCGCTGGTGCGGCCGCTGGCCGACCAGTTCGGCTGGAATCCCGATCACTCCAAGATGATCAAGGAGATCGGCAAGGCATTCTCGCTGTCCACGTCGACCCTCACGTGGGTTGCTCTCGGCCTGGCTGCCTACGCGCTGATCGAACTGGTCGAGGCCGCGGGGTTGTGGCTGGGGCATCGCTGGGGCGAGTACTACGCGGTGGTCGCGACCAGCGTGTTCCTCCCCCTCGAGGTCTACGAACTCACCGAGAAGGTGACGCTGTTCAAGGTGATCGCGTT
>CAJCHX010000792.1 GCA_903970215.1 Acidobacteriaceae bacterium | reverse complement strand
TGGGTTCGAGGTGGAGCAATTCTGGGACAGCCCGGTGGGAGCCTATTTACGGGACCGGGTGAGTCAGCGCCTCGACGTCCTGGTGACGTCGCTCAAGACGATGGACCCGACCAAGGCGCTGGAGATCACGCGGGTTCAAGCTGAGATCCTGCACTGGGAGGGCTTCGCCGCGTGGATCGGCGAGGCGATCCGCACGTACCATGAAGCAGCCGCACAACTAGAGGCAGACGAAGATGGCTAAAGGCGACAAGACCCCCGAAGAAATTGCGGCGGACGAGGAAGCGAACCGTGCGCAGCGCGAGCAGCTCGCGCGCGAGGCGAACAAGAAACGCAACGACGCGCAGCTCGAGGCGCGCAACGCCATCGCCGACAGCGCCGATGAGATCAAGGACGAGGAGGAGGACCTGGTCGAGCTGACCGACGAGCAGTGGGACCAGGAAGACCGCCAGACCGATGCGCCGCGGCGCAAGACGCGTGCCGAGCGCCTGGCCGAGCAGGAGGCCGAGGAGGAGGGCGAACTCACCGAGGAGGAAGCCGCGGCACGGCTGCTGCGGGCGCGCGAGCGCGAGGACAAGGACGCGGACGTGGCACGCGACGCCGGCGCCGATGACTCGAGGCGCAACAAAGCCGGGCAGATGGAGTACCGCGTCGAGATCAACGGCGAGGAGAAGTGGCTCACAGTTTCCGAGCTTCGCGCCCATGCAGGGCAAGCCCCAACGGGGGACGATGCTGGACAGCGCACCCAAGCGGGTGATAAAACTCCCCGCACCCAAGGGCCCACCCCTGAGCAGCTCGCAGAGCAGCGCCAGGCGGCGGAGCGGAAGAGGACCGAGGAGCGTCAAGCCCGCAAGGCGAAGCTCATTGACCTTCACACCCGCGCGTCCATGGGCGACGAAGAAGCGATCGCCGAACTGGCAGACATTCAGGCCGACTCATCGAGGGTGACTCCGGATGAGATCGAGCGAATGGTGGACAGTCGGGTGGCCGCGAGAGTCCAGGCGACCACTGCTTTCGAGCGGGACGTGGCTTGGTTCGAGAGTGATGCAGGGTACGGGCGAGAGCTCAAGGCCCCGGGCTTCAAGCAGAAAGCGGCACAGATCGACGCACGGTTAGCCAAAGAGCACCCGGAGCTGTCGTCCCGCGCTCGACTTGACCGGACTGGCAAGGAGCTGCGCCGCGAGCTCGCCGAGATGGCGAAGTATCTGGGAGCGCCGGCAGGCACCACCCGGACCTCAAGCACCACCTCTCGACCCGAGACCAAGCTCCAGCGCAAGCAGAACGCCGCGGACGAGGTTCCACGCGCGAGCGGGCGGCCCGAGCGCGAGGAGGAACCGGACGAGCGGATGTCGGCCAGCGAGGCGATCGCCAATTTGGCGAAGCAGCGCGGGCAGGCAAGAGCGATCAAACACTAGGAGTCGCCAGCGCCAGGCGGTGGCTCCACTCGGGAGTCACACAAATGGCAGGACAAGTCTGGGCGGTTTCCTCTCTCGGTGGCTACTTCTACAGCCGCCAGCTTTCAAACGTGATGCGCGCCGCGGTGCAGCCGCTGGTGAAATTCCGGCAGTTCGCCGACGTACACGACATCAGCCAGCAGGGCAAGAAGAAGGGCGACACGTTCACCTGGGACGTGTTCTCCGATGTGCAGACGGCGGGCACGATCCTGGTGGAAACCAACACCATGCCCGAGTCGAATTTCACGATCGTGCAGGGCACGCTGACCGTCACCGAGGGCGGCAATTCCATCCCGTACAGCGCGAAGCTGGACAACCTCAGCAAGTTTCCGGTCGAGGACATCATCAAGAAGGTCCTCAAGAACGACGCGGTGAAGTTCTTCGATCGCCTCGCCTGGGGGCAATTCAACCAGACTCTCTTGCGCGTGATCCCGGTCGGGGGCAACTCACCGAACGCGGTGGTGCTCTATACCAACGGCACGGTGACCGGCACCAACAACATCGCCTACTCGAACGCGCACGCCAAGGCGATCACCGATGCGATGAAGGAGCGGAACATCCCGGCCTACGTCGCCGACGACTACTACGCGCTGGCGTGGCCGACGACCTTGCGTACGCTCAAGAACACCCTGGAGACCATCCACCAGTACTCCGACACCGGCTTCAATCTCATCATGAACGCGGAGATTGGCCGCTACGAGAACACCCGGTACGTGGAGCAGACCAACGTCGCCAAGGGCTCGGGTAGTGACGGCGTCACTACAATTCCCTGGGTCAACGGGCAGTCCGACTGGATGTTCTTCTTCGGCAACGACACCGTGGCCGAAGCCGTGGTGGTGCCCGAGGAGATGCGCGGCAAGATCCCGACCGACTACGGCCGCTCGAAGGGCATCGCCTGGTATTACTTGGGCGGCTTCGGCATCGTGCACACGCTCGCGACCAACGTGCGCATCGTGAAGTGGGACTCGGCCGCCTGAACCAATCTCTAACGGTGGGCCGGGGGCCTTCTCCCCCGGCTGCTTTCCAGCCGCAACAACGCTCGAGAGGCGGGTCATGAGGAGACGACAATGGTGACGCAGATCAACACGGTCCTGAAAAGCATGGGCTACGACCACCCGGCGTACACGACGCGCCAGGCGGCTTTCTTGCTGCGCGCGGCGGGCGCGAACGGTGTATCGGCGAAGTACGTCGCGCACGCGAACCTGATCGCCTATGCCTTGACCTACAACACCATTGCCATCGGCAATGCGACGAGCTCGTACACCTTCACCGGCCAGAACGGCTCGGCGACGGTCGCCGCGGTCTCGGACCAGGTCTCGCTCATCGTCGTCTCGACGGTGTCGAACTCGGCGGGCACCTTCTCGGGCTCGACCGCGACCTACGGACCGTATGCGATCACCGGGCAGTATCTCGCCTCGGGCACGTACACCAATCAGGTGGGGCAGATCGGCCAGATCCAGCTCAACACCAACTCAGGCACCGGCGGCCTTGGCGGCATCGTCATTCCGGAGGGGTCGCTGTTCTACATCCAGGGCGGCACCGACACGGCGGCGTCCGAGGCGATCACGATGGACTACAACATTCAGCCGCTGGCGGCCGTGCCGGCGTAAAGCGCCGCACCTTCAAGGCAACAGGAGACGAGCGATGAAGAAGCAGCGTATGGCCGACGTCGGCAACCTTCCGAACTCCAAGCGATTGGTGAACGGCGAGGAGGTCGGCATCCAGGCGGGCGGGTATCTCGACAAGAAGGGCACGACCGTCGAATCGGTGCAAAAGCTCCCCCTGCCGCCCGGCATGAACATCGAGAACCAGCCGACCAAGGACATCAACGCGATGCCCTTCAAGACGGTGACTGATCTCGGCTACCCGGGCGACGGCTGGACCTAAAGCCGTGGCCGGCATCATGCAGGAGAAGTTTCAGGTCGTTCCCCCGGACAACCTGAACGATGACGCGCACTCGGGCTGGAAGTCCGACGCCTCGGCGCGCCGGCGTCACGGCGTCGACGGCCAGGACGCGGTGCAGCTGCCGCCGGGCATGGACATCGACGCACAGAAGATCGCACCGCGCGACAGCCTGCCCATGACGATGGGCGGCGAGAGCGACGTGTCGGCCGACTACAACGCGACCTCGGTGCGGCAAGGCTACGAGCGCAAGCGCGCGCGGCCGACCGACGATGAGTACACGAAGGCGCACCAGGACGCCTTCTACGATGAGATCACGGTGGACGGGGACACCGGCTTCGCCGAGCGCAACAACATGCTCGATCGCCTGTAGGATGCCGCAGCGCTACCTCAACAATGCGGGCTACACGGCGCTGTCGACGGCCGGCACCACCACGCTCAATCAGGGCCAGGCCGCAGGTCCGCCGATCTCGGACGGTGTGCTGTATGGCGCCATGGTGAGCAACGCCGGCACGAGCTTTGCGGTGGCCTTCGTCGATATCCTGCCGGCGAATCAAGGCGGCGGCACCAATACGCTCATGCCGACCCAGACGGGCTCGGCGGGGCAGGTTCTCTCGGCGGGCCCTGGGGGACTCGGGGTTCGCTACAAAGGCGCGCTGGTGGCCATTACATCGGGCACGCCGGGCGTCATCAACGCGTTGTGGGACTAGGAGATAAGCTTATGGGACTTGTACAGAAGAAAGCGAAGATCGAGCGCGACCAGTTCACCGAAGACGGCGTGCGCCTCTTCAATGCATCCAAGCCCCACGGCGTGGTGTATTCGGACGGGTATCTGGAGGTCAAGTACATCCAGGAGTACGACGGCGAGGAGGTCCACTACCGCGGCGATGGCGCGCCGTGCGGCTACGCCAAGGGCAAACCGCTGCGCAAGTCCGCGCCCGAGCTCCTCACCGAGAACGAGCTCCTGCATGGCAAGGTTCGGGACCTCGAGGCTGCACAGCAGCGCACGCTCGAGCTCTTGGAGCGCTTGATGGCGCAGTCCCAGGCGAAGGCACCCGAGCCCGCAGCGAAGGTCGAGGCGCCGGCGGCGGCGAGCGAACGCGAAGCGCCGCAGGACCTCGAGGACGTTGCGCAGCCTAACGAGTCGGCCGCGCGGCCCACCGGCACCCGGGGCACCGCTCGACCGAAGTAGCCCCGCTCGCCTATCCTCTCCGCTCCACAAAAACTGAGGGGACATCGATGACCTGGAAAGCAACCGACCCGCAAGGCAATGAGGCGGCGAAGATCGCGTGGGAAGTGGTGAAGTGGACGCGCGGCCGCGGCCTCGATATCGGCGCCGGCATGTACCGCACCTTTCCGCACTTCATCACCGTCGACAACAACGTCGACGCGCAGATCTTCGGCCACAACATGCCGCGGCCGGACCTCTTCACCCCGCACGCGGCCGAGCTCGGCTTCCTCGCCGGTGGCTCGATGGACTTCGTGTTCTCCTCGCACATGCTCGAGCATGTCGAGGAGGACAAGCTCGTCAAGGTGCTCAAAGAATGGTGGCGGGTGCTGAAGGTCGACGGCTATATGGTCCTCTATTTGCCCGACGAGGACGAGTACCCAAAAGTCGGCGAGAAGGGCGCGAACCCGGATCACAAGTGGAACGTGAGCTACAACGCGGTGATGAAGCTCATGGAGGCCGCCAAGCTCTCGTACGATCTGATGGACTACCAGAAGCGCAACGAGGATCAGGAGTACTCGCTGTTCTTCGTGTTCCAAAAGGTCAAGGAGAAGCCGCGTCACTTCCACCACGATCGGCCGCGGCCGACCAACAAGACGTGCGCGGTGGTGCGCTATGGCGCGATCGGCGACATGATGCAGGCGGCCTCGGTGTGGGCGGCACTGAAAGCCGAAGGCTTCCACGTCACGCTCTATTGCGCCGAGGGTCCGGGCTTTGACGCGATCAAGACCGATCCCAACATCGACGAGTTCTACATCCAGGGCCGCGGCCAGGTCCCCGACGCCGCGCTGCCGGTGTTCTGGAAGCACCACGCCAAGAAGTTCGATCGCTGGGTGAACCTGTGCGAGTCGGTCGAGGGCGGGCTGCTGTCGATGCTCAACCGCCCGGTCGATACCTACTCACCGCGCGCGCGCCACCAGATGCTCGACTGGAACTACGTCGAGCGCCAGCACCTGATCGCGGACCTGCCCGATGACACCGAACACCGGATCCACTTCTTCGCAACGCCTGAAGAGGTGAAGTGGGCCCAGGCCGAGCGTTCAGGGCTGCTGCGCGATGTGGACACGAAGAAGTACCACCCGCTGCTGATCGCCTGGGCGCTCACCGGCTCCTCGGTGCACAAGATCTGGCCGTGGGTCGACAACATCGTGTCGGGGCTGCTGATCGATTTCCCCGAGGTCCAAGTGGTCTTCTTAGGCGGCGACGATGCGGTGATCCTGGAGAAGGGCTGGGAGGAGACGCCGCGCGTGTACTGCCGCTCCGGCAAGTACAAGATCCGCGAGTCGCTGAGCATTGCCCAGGTCGCGGATGTCGTCATCGGTCCCGAGACCGGCGTGCTCAATGCCGTGGCGATGGAGGCGATGCCTAAAGTCATCTTCCTGTCGCACTCGACGCAGGAGAACTTGACCAAGCACTGGGTCAACACCCACTCGCTGCAATCGGTCGGCACCGAGTGCAAGGGCCGCGGCCGCGATAGTGCGCCGGCGTGCCACCAGATGCACTACGGCTGGGACCGCTGCACCGAAGCGCCGGCCGCTCCGGAGACGGAAGAGATCTACAAAAAGGTCGGCGGCACGAGGAAGGGCGCCGGCGTCGCGCAGTGCCAGGTCGATATCGGCGCGCAGGATGCCTACAAAGTCATCTGGCACGTGATCCAGTGGCGACTCGAGGAGTACGCGAAGCGCGAGGGCAAGGAGGCGCCAGGCG
>CAJCHX010000791.1 GCA_903970215.1 Acidobacteriaceae bacterium | reverse complement strand
CCGCCGATGGCCGCACCGCCGCCCGCGAGGCCTACTTCCTCGAGCTGGCAGCCGACCTCGCACGGACCAGCCCCATCCCCCTCATGCTCACCGGTGGGGTCACCCGCCGGGAGACCGCGGAGACCGTCCTGTCGAACAATGTGGCCCTGGTCGGGATCGGCACCGCCCTCGCGGTGACCCCCGACCTCCCCGCTCGCTGGCGCGCCGGCGCCGAGGCGGACGCCTCGCTCAAGCCCGTCACCTGGAAGGACAAGCCCCTGGCGTCACTGGCTGGAATGGGGATGGTGCGATACCAGATGCGACGGTTGGCACGCGGACAGCGTCCCGCCGTCTCGGTCGGTCCCGCCCGTGCGCTACTCGCCGACCAGATCGTCCAACGGCGCGCGTTGCACCGCTATGCGAAGTGGCTGGCAACCCGGCCGGCCGGCGCCCAGACGGTTCGGATCTGACCGCGACGTGATCGGCGACCAGCGATGACCAGCGTGGAGGCACCTATGTACGCGCCCGCCGCTGCGCGGCGCTCAGGAATCGGCGGCGCGGCTGCTGAGGACCGCGCGAACCGCACTGCGGACGGTGTGATCGACGACGGCGTCGGTGGAACTGTCGAGTTTCCCGTCGAGATGCAGAAACGCCAGTCCGTGGACGAGCGCCCAGGTCGCGGTGGCCATCGGCTCCGGGTCGGCGCCAGGAACCGCCCGCTTGACGATGTAGTCGAGATATTGATGGATCGCGGCGACCGCGGCGACACGATCAGGGCTCTCCGTATCGCATCCCTCGGCGAACATCACCCGGAACAAGCCCGGGCGGCGCAGCGCGAACCGGACATATGCAACGGCGATCGTCGCCAGGTCATCCGTAGTCGTCGGGTCCGCGCAGGCTGCAGCCAGATCCTTGGCGAGTTCGGTGTACCCGACCGCCGCCACGGCCGACAGCAGCGCATTGCGGTCGGGAAAGTGGCGATACGGCGCGGCGGTGGACACTCCGGCGCGCCGCGCAGCCGCCCGGAGCGACAGATCGGCACCGCCGTTCTCCTCCAGCAGCTCCATCGCCGCATTCACCAACGCCGTCGGCAGATCGCCGTGGTGATAGGGAACATCGGATGACATATCAACAATCCTAGAGCTAGCAGCGGAGCCGAAAGTGGCGCAGTGAGCCACCAGGGCCGCGAATCACTGCACACCCATGTTAGCGCCATGTACATTCGGGCGACACACCGTCCCCCGCCCCCTCTGATCGCACCCCAAGGAGCAACCATGACCAAGGTTCTATTCGTCATCACGGCCGCAGACCGATGGACCCTCAACGACGGCACCGTGCACCCCTCCGGCTACTGGGCGGAAGAAGTTGCCGTCCCGCACCGGAACTTCACCAACGCCGGATGGGACATCACCATCGCCACCCCCGGCGGGAAGGCACCCACACTCGACCGACTCAGCCTCGGAATCTCCGGTGGCACACCGTGGAAGCGCAAGGACGTCGAGCGCTATCTCGACAGCATCTCCGACCAGCTCGCTCACCCGATAGCCCTCGACACCGTCGACCCCGACGACTACGACGTGGTGTTCTACCCCGGCGGACACGGCCCCGTGGAGGACCTCGCCTACGATCCCGTGTCCGGCGCGCTGCTGACCAAGCGGCTCGCCTCGGGCCGCCCCCTCGCTCTGCTCTGCCACGCGCCGGCCGCGATCCTCGCTGCGAAGAACCCCGACGGCAGTTCCCCGTTCGCCGGTTACAAGATGACGGGCCTGTCCAATCGCGAAGAGCTGCTCAACAGATTCGCCCGCAAGGCCCCGTGGCTGCTCGAGGACAGGCTGAAGGAAGCCGGAGTCGACTACTCCAAGGGCGTCCTGCCACTGCGCCCCCACGTCGTGGTCGACCGGAACCTGTACACCGGCCAGAACCCGCAGTCCTCGGATGCACTGTCCGAACTACTCATCAAGGTCGTCGCAGCCCAACCGTGAGGAGGTGACGGCGAAGGGTGCGGCTGCCACGATCCGGTCGCCGATTCGGCAACGGTGTTGGTCTACACTGTGCGCCCACACTGTTGACATGCGCTGCATTTGAGCGTTGACTGAAGATCTACCAGCAGGTCGGTCGAGCTGCCGAAAGAGAATGGACACACATCGTGTACACAGGAATCTCCGCGCAGGCAGAAGAACGCCAGTCGAACCAGACGTCTGTTCCGAAGGCGGCCGGTCGGTAACTCGGTTCGACGACGTCGATCCGAACAGGATTTGGTATGAGCCTGCGAATGATGTCCCATAATGGGCGGAACTGCGCTGCAGGTATGGTCTGGACGCTCGAATTCGCATATCTGGCGGTCGAGGTTGTGACGGCCTATTCCTGGAGGACGCCCTACAGTTTTCGGCACGACACGATCAGTGATCTCGGTGTCACCGCGTGCACACAGAATCTGTGCTCGCCGTTGCATCTGCTTACGAATTCGGCGTTCGTCGTGCTCGGGTTGCTCACCATCGTCGGTGCAGTCTTGTTCCGCGGTTACATTCCGAATGGGCATCGCCAGCGGTGCATCATCTCACTCGCCGTGCTCACCGGCATCAGCACTGCAGCAACCGGATTGGTTCCCTCCAACGACGGCATCGTCGTCCACCTCTTGGCGGTGATGCCCGCTTTCGTCTCGCGCCACATCGTGCTGATCCTGCTTGCGGTCTGGCTCTGGAAGCGGCGGCGTATGGTCGCGGTGTGGTCGGCAACGTGCGCCGTGACCGGCCTCGTCGGCGCCGTCCTACTCCTCGATAGAGCTGTGCAGATCGGGATCACCGAACGACTCGTGTTGTATCCCCTTCCCGTCTTCATGGCCTTCACCGGCGCCGCGGTCGTGTTGACAGCACTTACCAAAGCCGTTTCGGGAAGCATTCGATCCCCTGTGACCGCTTAGTCATCTGGGCTTGCTGAGCGCAAGCGGTCAGCTCATCCTCGGTCACAGGCTCGAGCGTCTCGAGGCGGCGGGGAAGGGCCGAGAACGACCCATCGCCCGCCGCCCGAGTGTCAGTGACCCGTGGTGAGCGCGTTGGCCAGGTAGCGCGTTGCCTGGTCGATCGCGTTTTGCGCGGCGTTGGTGGCGCGTAGGGCGTTGAGCATCACGAAGTCATGGATGACGCCTTCGTAGCGGGTGGCGGTGACATCGACGCCAGCCGCCCGTAGCTTGCGGCCGTAGGCCTCGCCCTCGTCGCGCAGGACGTCGGCCTCGCCGGTGATGACGAGGGCCTGCGGCAGGCCCGCGAGTTGTTCGCTCGTGGCGCGCAGTGGAGAGGCGGTGATCTCCGCGCGCTGGTCGGGGTCGGTCGTGTACTGATCCCAGAACCACTGCATCGCGTCGCGGCGCAGGAAGTACCCCTCCGCGAACTGGTGATAGGAGCCGGTATCGAAGCTCGCGTCGGTGACCGGGTAGAACAACACCTGCGCCGCGATCTTCGGGCCTGAGCGCTCCTTCGCCATGAGTGTGATCGCCGCGGTCATGTTCCCGCCGACCGAGTCGCCGACAACCGCGATCCGGGAGCCGTCGAGCTGCTTCGTGGCGCCGTGCTCTGCCACCCATTCCAGGGTCGCGTAGATCTCCTCGATGGCCATCGGATAGCGCGCCTCGGGCGACAGGGTGTAGTTCGGGAACACCACGGCGGCGTTGGCGCCGACCGCCAATTCACGCACAAGTCGGTCATGGGTGTGTGCGTTGCCGAAGACCCAGCCGGCGCCGTGTGTGTAGAACAGCACCGGCAGAACCCCGGTGGCACCGTGAGGCCGGAGGATCCGGATCGAGACCTGGCCGGTGGGGCCGCCCTGGATCGTCGTGTCCTCGATCTCGACGGCGGGCTTGTCGATCTCGCCCGCCTGGACCTCATCGACGGTCTTGCGGCCCTCGATCGGTCCCAGGTCGGGCAGAAAAGGCGGGGTGGCGGTGGCCTCGGCGAGCTCGCGCGCGGCGGGCTCGAGGACGACCTGGGCAATGGTGTTCATCTGGGACTCCCTTGCTTGTGACGGTTGCGGCCTGGCCGCGCTTGACGGAACTAGCATTGCACACGTTTCAATCGTGTGCAATGTAATTGCGAGCTGTACTATCTGGGTGTGTTCAGCACGAACGAGGTTCCGATCGAGGATTACCTCTGCCTGGCTCTCTATCGAGCGTCGCGGGCCGTCACCGGGCGGTACCGCGATCTGTTGGCAGGTCTCGAACTGACCTATCCGCAATACCTTGTGATGCGGCTGCTCTGGCAGCGCGGGACCGTGCCGGTCCGGGACATCGGCGAAGCGCTCGGGCTCGGCTACGGCACCCTCTCCCCGCTGCTCAAGCGGCTGGAGACGGCGGGCCTGGTCGAGCGGCGACGCCGCATCGATGACGAGCGCTCAGTCGACATCATGCTGACCGCCGATGGCGAGGATCTCGAGCGCGCCGCCGCAGACATACCGAATGAGCTGAGTTGTGCGCTCGGCTTGAACGAGGAGGACACATCCGGGCTGCGTGAGACTCTGCTTCGGCTGACGGCCGCTGTCGAGGAACCTCGCGCCTCAGGCTGATGTTCTCGATGCGGCGCTCCGGTCCCGCTATGCCGATTGGCCCCAGGCCGCTAGGTGCTGAGGCTGGCGACGTTGCGAACACCTAGCCCACAGGTGGGGCGATCCGAGCGGCGCCCCACCGGTGCAGAACCCATCTCTGGCCAGTACAACTAGCGACCGCGTCCCCTATCGACATTGCCCTTTCGGGGCATTATCGTGCACTCATGGATGCAGGTGCGGAGGCGTTGGCGCATGCGATCGGGGCCCGGGTGAAACGGGAGCGGCGGGCCCGCGAGTGGACCCTCGATCAGCTCGCCGCCAACGCGGGGGTGAGCCGGCGCATGGTCGTCAATGTCGAGCAGGGCACAGTGAATCCGAGCGTGGGCACATTGCTCCGGCTCAGTGACGCGCTCGGTATCGGCTTACCCGCACTCGTGGAGTCGCCGACTCCACGAGCTGCACGAGTGACCCGGCTCGGCGAGGGCGCGGTGCTGTGGTCGGGCGATCTCGGCGGGCGTGGGGTGCTCGTAGCGGGCACCGAGCCCCCCGACGTGGTCGAACTCTGGGACTGGACGCTCATGCCGGGCGAGCGCCACGAGAGCGAGGCGCATACACCGGGGACTCGGGAACTGCTGCACGTGCTCGCCGGTGCGATCCGGGTGGAAGCCGACGGGCATACCCACGATCTCGAGACCGGTGACGCGCTGACGTTCCTGGGCGACACCGCCCACTCCTACGCGAACCCCCACGACCAACCCGCCCGATTCGCGCTGACGGTCTACGAACCCGGAGTCGGAACCGCTCACGGAAGCGAAGACACCCATGCGTGAGAACCCGATCGCCGAATCCCCCACGCCCGTTCCCCGACGTCTGACCGGCACACCATGACGACACGACCGGAGACGCGAGTGCCGCCGTGGTCGATGGCGATCGCCGCCATGCTGACCGTCCAACTGTCGAACGCACTGTCACTCGGCGTGATCGAGCGGGTCGGCTCGGCCGGTACAGCCTGGCTGCGAATGTGCTGCGGCGTTGCCTTCCTCTGGTTGATCGCGCGCCCGTCGATCCGCACGATCCGCCTCAGGGATCTCCCCGCGTTGCTCGCACTCGGCGCGGCGACCGGGTTCATGACGACGTTCTTCCTCGCCGCCATCGAACGCATCTCCCTCGGCACCGCGGTCGCAGTCGAGTTCCTCGGCCCGCTCGCCGTGGCCGGCCTCGCCAGCAAGCATCGGAAGGCACTCGTCTGGCCGCTGTTGGCGCTCGTCGGCGTCGCTCTGCTCACCGAGCCCTGGCGCGGGAGCATCGACCTGGTCGGCGTCGGGTTCGCCCTGCTGTCAGGAGCCTGCTGGGGACTGTACAACGTGCTCACCCAGCTCATCGGCGACCGATTCGCCGGGATCAGCGGCCTATCGCTCACCATCCCGATCGCCGCGCTGGCCACGCTGCCAGTCGGGCTGCCACAGGTCATCCGCAGCGGCTTCACCTGGCGGATATTGCTTGCCGCCGCCGGGATCGCGTTGATCACACCGGTGATCTCGTTCGGCCTCGAGATGCTCGCACTGCGCCGGATGAACCACACCGCCTTCGGCACCCTGCTCTCCATCGAGCCCGCGTTCGGCACCCTGATCGGACTGATCGTGCTCAGCCAGACACCGAACCTTGTGCAAATGGTCGGCATTGCGCTCGTCGTCCTCGCGGGCGCCGCAGCACAGCGCGGCAGCACCCACGGTCTCGAACCGGTACCCGACCAACCGCAACCCGGTCCTCGATCACGGCAACCAACCCACCCCGCACGACAGGACCAGCCATGAGCAACTTCACCGGTTTGAGTGCATTTCCACTGACTCCGATCCACGACGACGAGGTGGATGAGCACGCCTTCACCACCTTGATCGAACGCCTCATCGCGGCGGGGGTGGACTCGATCACCGCGCTGGGCTCGACCGGCTCCTACGCCTACCTCACCCCGGACGAGCGGAGCCGAGTCGCCCGTCTGGCCGTCGAGCACGCAGGTGACACCCCGGTATTCGTCGGGATCGGGGCGCTGCGCACCTCCCAGGTCCTCACCCACGCCGATCGTGCCGAAGCTGCCGGCGCCGCCGGCGTCCTGCTGGCCCCGATGTCGTATCAACCGTTGACCGAGGACGACGTGTTCGAGCTGTTCCGAACCGTCACCCGGCACACCGCCCTGCCGGTGATCGTCTACGACAACCCGGGCACGACGCACTTCCGGTTCTCTACTGAGCTCTACAGCCGCATCGGGGAACTGCCGTCAGTCGCGTCGATCAAGATCCCCGGCGTACCCGCCGACCCCACCTCGGCACACGAGCACGTCGCCGCGATCCGCGCCGTTATACCCGACCACGTCACCATCGGTGTATCCGGTGACGCCTCGGCCGCGGGCGGACTCAACGCCGGTTGCGACGCCTGGTACTCCGTGATCGGCGGCACCCTGCCCGGTCTCGCATTGCAGATCACCCGCGCCGCACAGCACGGCCGGGCGGAGGAGGCGGTGGCTCATTCGGAGCGTCTCGCACCCCTATGGGATCTATTCGCTGAATTCGGTGGCAGTCTGCGGGTGATCGCCGCGATCGCCGAGCAACTCGGCCTCGCTCCACATCGGTGTCTGCCGCTGCCGATCCAGGGCCTCACCGATTTCCAGCGCTCGAGGGTGGTCGAAGTCATGCGGAAACTCGATCTTGAGGACTGAGCGCGCCGCAGGGACGAGATGAGCAGCTCAGCCCTTCGCCATATCCACGAACCGCGAGTAATGCAACTGGTGGGCGACGGTAACAGTCGCGGTGGGGCCGGCACGGTGCTTGCCGAGGATGAAGTCGGTCTCGCCCGCGCGCGGGTCGTCACGCTCGAACGCGTCGGGCCGGTGTAGCAGGATCACCATGTCAGCGTCCTGCTCGAGCGATCCGGACTCGCGGAGGTCGGCCACCTGCGGCTTCTTATCCGTCCGCTGCTCGGGACCACGGTTGAGCTGAGCGACCGCGATCAGCGGGACCTCGAGCTCCTTGGCCAACAGCTTGAGCTGCCGCGAGAACTCCGAGACCTCCTGCTGCCGCGACTCGACCTTCTTTCCGGACGTCATCAGCTGCAGGTAGTCGATGGCGATCAGCTTGAGGCCGTGCCGCTGCTTGAGCCGCCTGGCCTTCGCGCGGATCTCCATCATGGTCAGGTTCGGCGAGTCGTCGATGAACAGCGGAGCCTCGGAGATCTCCGACATCCGCCGGGCAAGGCGCGTCCAGTCGTCGTCGGACATCTTTCCCGAACGCATATCCGCGAGCTTGATCCGCGCCTCCGCGGACAGTAGTCGCATGACCACCTCGGTCTTGCTCATCTCGAGGGAGAACAGCGCACTCGGCATCCCGTGCTCGATGGAGCAAGAACGCATTATGTCGAGAGCGAGGGTGGAGTTGTGGGTGGGCACCATCGCGGCACCGGCGAGGTACATATGTGCGCTGTTATCGACCTGGACGCAACGCACCGGAACGCTGGTGATCGGCCGAACATCGGTGATGAACCTAGTCCCCGATCGCGTACCGTTCGACGACCGCCGCCGCTCCTTGTGGAGGATCGCCTTCCGATGCAGCCCGAACACCTCGTCCTGCGCGGCGAAGGTCAGTGTGTAGGCCACCGACGTGGTCTCCGAACGGCCGCGAACCCGCTTGGTGGACGTCTGGCAGCGGTAGCCGAGGCTCACGACGACCTCGCGGACGTCCGACACCAGCCGCTCGTCAGTTCCGGTGAACTGGACCGAACCGCCGGCGGTCACAGTGCCATCGGTCTCCAACAAGCCAGCCAGCAGCGCGCGTCGCTGGGCCTCCGAGCCGCGCAGATACTGCGCCGGGATGTGCTTGTTCCCCAGTACCCCGAGCGTCCGGAGTCGCGCGTCCGAGATCGCGCCGCGCTCGCACGCCTCACTGTCGATCAGCATGATCACCTCAGGATCTGCGGAGGTGATCTGAGCGCTCGCGGACGTGCCGTCACCGAGCCACGCACCGAGGGTGTACGGCCCGACAAGAAGATCCTGCTCAGGCAACTGCAACGGCTGCGCGTTGGTCACCGAGTGGTTCAATCGCGCGTCCTTCGTCTGCATGCGCAGCGTTCGCCCGATCTCTTCTGTCGTCCGTACCTCGGCGAATGTTCGCTGGTTGCGGTACCTGTTGTAGCCCGCGATCGCAGCCTGCGCCGATTTCCGCGAAGCGCGGGTATCGGTCAACCACTGATGCTGCGCGTCGGCGACGATCACGGTGCCGTCAGAGAACTCGACCTCGTAGCACGGCCTGTCGACCATCACGTCGGTGGCGGCGACCACCCGCGTCGGTAGGCCCTGCGCGTCGATGAGCTCGTCTCCGACCTGCACCGCTCCCATCGTGGTCCAGCCCGTCGGGGTCGGTAGCGGTGTATCCAGTGCGAGTGCCTTGCCCACTCCTGGCCGAGCCGCGATGATGATCATCTGCCCCGGATGCAGACCATTGGTGATCGCGTCGAAGTCGGTGAAACCTGTGGGCACGCCGAGGCTCACCCCACCGCGCGAGGCGATGGCGTCGATCTCGTCCATCGTGGGCTGCAGTAGCTCTTCGAGCACCACGTAGTCCTCGGACGTGCGCCGCTCGGTGACGTCGTACACCGCGGCCTGAGCCCGGTCGACCACCTCGGCCACGTCGGCGCCCTCAGAGCCTGAGTAGCCGAACTGAACGATGCGCGTGCCGGCCTCGACGAGCCTCCGGAGGATGGCCTTCTCGGCGACGATCTCGGCGTAGAAGCCGGCGTTCGCGGCGGTCGGCACCGTCGAGATCAATGTGTGCAGGTACGGCGCCCCGCCGACCCGCTTGAGCTCGCCCTTGCGATCCAGCGTGGCCGACACCGTCACCGCGTCGGCGGGCTCACCCGCGCCGTACAGGTCGAGGATCGAGTCGTACACGGACTGGTGCGCAGGCCGGTAGAAGTCGCCGGGGCGAAGTACCTCGAGCACGTCGGCGATCGCATCTTTGGAGAGCATCATGGCCCCCAGAACCGACTGCTCGGCCGCGATGTCCTGCGGCGGCTGGCGGCCGAAGTCCTCCGCGGCGGGCTCGGCATCGCGATCGGCCCCCGACGGCGGGAATCCCCTGTCGTCCACCACCGCCACCTTGGACACCCGCCTCTCGTCACACCAACGCCGTCGATCCCGCGACGCACAAGTTCACTCGTGCGTTCGATCCGACACCTTCTCTACCCGTAGGCACCGACAAGTTGCCGATTCCTCAGGGGCGACGACGACGAACGGTAGGCGGTCGGCGGAGTCCGATCAAACACCCCTGTGCACGGTTCTGTGGATGACGTGTGCACGACGCGCGACACCGGTGGGGACCCTCGTGTGGAGCGTTGGGGACAACCTGTGGATGAACCGTCAAGTCTCACGTACGCCGCAGGTCAGAGCTATCAGCGGAATCCGCGTACCTGTGGAGTGAAATGTTTCCGCGTGTCGGAGCGATCTGACATTCGGGCGTGTCGTGAGTGCATAGTTCTCCGATGGTTCACGAGACGCCCCCAAAAGTTACCCTTCGGTTATCTTTTGGGCGATCGACCTGCGTCGATGTGCGGAATACATCATCACCGCACTCGAATCATCGACCGCGTACTCTTAGCCACGAATCTCGAACGGAAGGACGCACCTCGATGCGCACTATCTCGACCGCGCCACGCGCGGCCGCTACGGCGCTGGCGCTGGCAACGGCGCTGACGACTGCAGCCGGTGCGGCGCAGGCGGCGCCCGCCAAGCCGAAGCCCGCCCCGCCGGCCGTCGCAACCGCCACCTGCACGAGCCCCAACCCGGTCGGACTGATCACGCACGACATGGTCCACTGGACGATCACAGCGCTCGTTCTGCGGCCCGGTGTGGTCACCCTGGCCGGCACCGGCACCGTCGGCCAGCAGGACGTGATCATTCGGCAGTTCGGTTCCACAGCCCAGGTGAGTTGGAACAACACCACCAGCGGCAAGTTCGGCACCACGGTCATTCGCGGCGCGGGTCCGCTGCCGACGCTCGACGAGACCAATATCTTCACCGGACGCGGCGCCGTCACGTTCAATCTGGTGATCAAGGTGGGTGCGGGCGCCACCTGGATCGCACCGCAGACCAGCACTCCCTGCGTCGGCACCATCATCGCGTAGGCCCGGCTTTCGTTCGACAGCCGTCGAGCCCCCACCGCCGTTGGCGATGGGGGCTCGATGCGCTCCTGCGAGCGGATTGCTGGGTGCTACTGCGCCGCGACGGTCAGCGAGAACTTCGCACGCACGTCCGGGTGCAGAACGACCTCGACGGGGAACGCGCCCGTCGCCTTGATGTGGCCCTCGGGCAGCGTGATGGTGCGCTTGTCCACGATGGGACCACCGGCCGACTTGAGAGCGGCTGCCACGTCGGCTGCGGTGACCGAGCCGAACAGCTTGCCCGACGCCGCGGTCTTGACCGCCAGGTTCACAGCCGCGAGGCCCTCGATGGCCTGCTTCAGCTCGTTGGCGTGCTCGACGCCGCGGACCCGCTTGGCCTCCTGGCTACGACGGATGCCCTCGACCTGCTTCTCGGCGCCACGGGTCGCCAGGATGGCGAGGCCGCGGGGCAGCAGGTAGTTACGGCCGTAGCCGTCCTTGACCTCGACGGTGTCACCGGGAACACCCAGGTTGTCGACGTCGGCGGTGAGAATGAGCTTCACTGCGTCCCCCTTAGCGCGTGGTCGACGTGAAGGGCAGCAGGGCCACCTCACGGGAGTTCTTGACGGCGATCGCGACGTCGCGCTGGTGCTGTACGCAGTTGCCGGTCACCCGGCGGCTGCGGATCTTGCCGCGCTCCGACAGGAACCGACGCAGCAGCGTGGTGTCCTTGTAGTCGATCTTGAGGTTCTTCTCCTTGCAGAACGTGCACGCCTTCGCCTTGACGGCCTTCTCGACGCGCACCTTCCGCCCATTGCCCTTACCGGCCATGGTTGGTGCTCCTTATGAATGCAAATCGTGTTTGTTGATGGTTCGCGAGGTGTCCGCGAGACCGGATCGATCAGAACGGGGGGTCGTCCGACCCGCCGCCGAAGCCACCCGCTGCGGGCGCGCTGCCCCACGGATCCTCCTGCGGCTGGCTCTGCCGAGGCGCCGATTGAGCGGCCGGCTGGCCGTATCCGCCCTGGTTCCCGCCTTGGCCGCCGCCGCTGTAGCCACCGCCTCCGCTACCGCCGCTACGCGGCGTGCGGTTCGGCTTGGCCGTCGCATACCTCAGGGAGGGGCCGATCTCGTCGACCTCGAGCTCCACCACCGTGCGCCGCTGGCCTTCGCGGTCGTCGTAGGAGCGCTGCTTGAGCCGCCCCTGCACGATCACGCGAGTGCCCTTGGTGAGCGACTCGGCAACGTTCTCCGCCGCCTCGCGCCAGATGTTGCAGCGCAAGAACAGCGCCTCGCCGTCTTTCCACTCGTTGGAGTTCCGGTCGAAGGTGCGCGGGGTCGAGGCGACGGTGAAGTTGGCCACCGCTGCACCCGATGGGGTGAAGCGGAGTTCAGGGTCAGCCGTCAGGTTCCCGACAACCGTGATGAGCGTCTCGCCTGCCATGGTGGTCTCTCCCAGTGAGGTAGGGGTTACTTCTGCCGCAAGACCTTAGTGCGCAGCACCGACTCGTTGAGGCCGAGCTGACGATCCAGCTCGCTCACCGTGCCGGGCTCTGCAGTGATGTCGATGACGGCGTAGATGCCCTCGGCGTTCTTCTCGATCTCGTAGGCCAAGCGACGCTTGCCCCAGATGTCCACATTGGTGACGCTGCCGCCGTCCTTGCGGACCACGTTCAGGAAGGTCTCCAGCGAGGGAGCGACTGTGCGCTCGTCCAGGCTCGGATCCAGGATCACCATCAGTTCGTAATTACGCATAGGCTTTGTGCCTCTCCTCCTATGGACTATGCGGCCGCGGACTTTCCGCGGCAGGAGTGTCGCGATGAGCAACCGCACCAGGGTACATCAGGTGCCCGCGACCAGCGAAATCGCTGAAACCCGGCCCGGATCTCGTCAGGCCCGCGATCCGAAGAGCACCTGCCGGACCAACTGGTACAACAGCGTCTGAAACTCCGGCGCCGGGTCGAAGCGCCGCGTGCGACCGACGTCGAAGACCACCGCGAACGCGGCGTGTACCAGGTACGTCGCCTCGACCCCCGACAGCTCCGGACGTACCGCGGAAACGGCGTCCGCGTATCGGCCGATGTTCTCGCGCTGTAGTCCGGCGAGGCGGCGGCGCTCGGCATCCGGGACGTTGCCGATCTCGCGGAAGTAGACCGTCATCACCTTGCTCGAGGTGAATGAGAGCTGAATGTACGCGCGGCACAGCCCGTCGAGCACCGCGCGCGGATCGGCGCTCTCAGCGGTCGCCGAGTCGATGGCGGCCGCCAGGCCCGCGGCCGCACGGTCGAGTGCACCCACCAGCATCGCGGCCTTGCTCGGGAAGTAGCGGTAGACACCTGACGGGACGATGCCCGCCGCCGTACCGATCTGGCCCATGCTCACGCCGTGGTAACCGTGCAGGAAGAACAGCTCGACTGCGCAGTCGAGCAGTTCCTGGCGGCGGTTGCGCTCGCCCGGGGGCGTCGTTCCGGCGACGACGCCGAACGCACCTCCGCGCAGCGGCGCCGGCGCGAACACCGACCGCGCTGCGGCCAACAACACCGAATCGACCCTCCGCTGCGCCAGCACGGTCCGGTGCGCGGTGACGCTGCCGAGGACCGACGCGGCGGCGATCGCGCGCAATCGGAGGTCGTCGCGGGCGACATCCGGATAGGCCTGCTCGGCCACGTCGGTGATGCTCGCGATCATCTCCGTGAGCTGCTTGCGGATCCGGGTCCGGTCGTCAGGCTCGAGGACACGCTGTTCCCAGCGGAACAGGGCGCCCGTGCTGCGGCGCTCGAGGGACACATCGAGGATCGCGCACAGGACGGCATCGAGGCGATCCGTGGCCGCCGCGTCCGCGGACGCGGCGATCGCTCCGGAGACGGCATCGCACATCGCGTCCGACAGCGTGGTGATGGCGTGTTCGAGAAGGGCGTACTTGTTCGGGAAGTGGCGGTACACGGCGGGTCCCGAGATGTCGAGGGTCGCCGCGATCTCCTCGATGCCGGTGCCGTGGTACCCGCGGCGGCTGAAGTCGATCGCCGCCGCCTGCGCGATCTGATCGCGACGGTCCTTGGGGCGCTTCCGGCGCGCGGGCGTAGCCGTCATGACCCGACGTCCCTCCTCGAATATCCGAGCGGGTACGACACCGTTCGCGTCGCGCGTACCGTCATCTGAGTATGTGAGTCAGAATTCTCGCACTCGCGACCCGGCCGCGCGTCGAAAGCGTCGGACATACCCGCAGGGGGCCATGCCCATCCACGTCGATGGAGAGGAACGAGCTACGTACCCGCGCGCAGAGAATCGATCATGCTCTTGAGGATCCGGAACGCGCCGGACTGCTCGCTCTCGGTCATGCCGGCTAGCATTCTGACCTCGACGGACCGGACCGCTACGGTCGCCTTCTCCAGGCTCCGTCGACCGCGAGGCGTGAGCCGTGTGGGGAGGACCTTCCCCACGGGTGCCTCCGCGGGCCTGGTCACGTAGCCCTCTCGTTCCAGATTCCGGAGCAGCACGTTCATCGACTGCCGGGTCACGAACGCGCCCCGCGCGAGCTCGGAGTTCGACAAGCCCGGTCGTTGCGCGAGCAGCTCGAGGCAGGAGTAGTGCGTCACGCTCATCCCCAGTGGCCGCAGCACCTCCTCCATGGCCGCGCGGAGGGCGCTCGACGCCTCTTTCAGCAGGTAACCCAGTGACGTCTCCAGGTCGACGCCGGCACCGTCTTGACTCATGTCAGTATTCTGACATAGATTGATCTGTGTCAGAAACCTGACACGAAGAGAAGGAGCATCGTCATGCCCGCCACCGGTCCCGACTTCATCTCGCTTCAAGCGAGCGACCTCGACGCCTCGCAGGCGTTCTACGAGCACTACCTCGGCCTCGTCCGCTCGCAGGCCGGACCTCCGCACGCCGTGGTCTTCGAGACGAAGCCGATCGCGTTCGCACTCCGCGATGTACTTCCCGGCACCGATCTCGCATCCGTTGCTCAGCCCGGTATCGGTGCCGCGATCTGGCTCCACGCCACCGACGTCCAAGCCATCCACGACGCCCTGGTCGCCGACGGTCACACCATCGCCTCCGCACCGATCGACGGCCCCTTCGGTCGCACGTTCACCTTCGCCGACCCCGACGGCTATCAGGTCACTCTCCACGACCGCGCCTGACAGGCCGAGCGCCGCGGAAACCGGGGATCCGATGACTCCGAATCGGCCGTATGTGGGATTGTTACCCGTACCACAGTCGCCTGCGCGGGGATCCACGAAAGTGAGAGAATATTACCTAACTTTTGTGGCGCTGTCTCGATGGCGACCGCCACGCAGCAAGGAGAGGAACACCGTGTCCGAGGCATTCATCTACGAGGCGATCCGCACGCCGCGCGGCAAGCAGCGCGGCGGCTCGCTGCACGCGACCAAACCCATCGATCTGGTGGTGGGGCTGATCGACGAGATCCGCGACCGCAACCCCCAGCTCGACCCTGCGGCGATCGACGACATCGTGCTGGGCGTGGTCTCGCCTGTAGGTGAGCAAGGGGCCGACATCGCGCGCACGGCGGCGACGGTGTCGGGCCTCCCCGAGACGGTCGCGGGGGTGCAGATCAACCGGTTCTGCGCGTCGGGGCTCGAGGCCACCAACATGGCGGCGCAGAAGGTGCGGGCCGGCTGGGATCAACTGGTGCTGGCCGGGGGCGTCGAGTCGATGTCGCGCGTACCGCTGGGCGCCGACGGTGGCGCTATGCACCAGGACGTGACCACCAACTACGACACCTACTTCGTGCCGCAGGGCATCGGCGCGGATTTGATCGCCACCATCGAGGGCTTCAGCCGGGAGGACGTAGACACCTACGCCGCGCAGTCCCAAGCGAATGCCGCAAAGGCTTGGGACAACGGCTATTTCGCCAAGTCGGTGGTACCGGTCAAGGACATGAACGGCCTCGTGGCCCTCGACACCGACGAGCACCGCCGCCCCGGCACGACAGTGGAGGCCCTGGGCAAGTTGCGGCCCGCGTTCGACGCGATCGGCGCGATGGGCGGCTTCGACGCGGTGGCGCTGCAGAAGTACTACACCGTGGAGAAGATCGACCACGTACACACCGGCGGCAACAGCTCCGGCATCGTCGACGGCGCCGCGCTGCTGCTGATCGGGAACGAGGCAGGCGGCGCGGCCGCGGGCCTCACACCGCGCGGCCGGATCGTGGCCACCGCCGTCACCGGCTCAGAGCCCACGATCATGCTCACCGGGCCCACCCCGGCCACCGAGAAAGCCCTTGCCCTGGCCGGTCTCAGCAAGGAGCAGATCGACCACTGGGAGCTCAACGAGGCCTTCGCGTCGGTTGTGCTCAAGTGGATGAAGGACTTCAAACTCGAACGCGAGCAGGTGAATCCGCTGGGCGGCGCCATCGCGCTCGGCCATCCCCTGGGCGCGACGGGCGCGATGCTGGTCGGCACCGTGCTCGACGAGCTCGAGCGCACCGGTGGCCGCTACGGCCTGATCACCCTGTGCGTGGGCGGCGGCATGGGAATCGCGACCATCATCGAGCGACTCTGAGCGCCGGACACCAAGGAGACTACGAATACTCATGTCTGACAACATGATCCGCTGGGAGAAGGACGCCGACGGCGTCGTCGTTCTGACCATGGACGACCCCACCAGCTCCGCGAACACCATGAACGAGCTGTACCGCCAGTCGATGCACGAGACCGTCGACCGGCTCGAGGCCGAGAAGGACTCGATCACCGGCGTCGTCATCACCTCCGCGAAGAAGACCTTCTTCGCCGGCGGCAACCTCGAGCTGCTGAGTAAGGCGCAACCCGAGGACGCCCAGGCCGTCTACGACAATCTGCAGTCGATCAAGGCCGACCTGCGTCGCCTGGAGAAGCTGGGCAAGCCGGTGGTCGCCGCGATCAACGGTGCCGCCCTGGGCGGTGGCCTCGAGATCGCGCTCGCCACGCACCACCGCATCGCGGCGGACGCCAAGGGCTCGGTGATCGGTCTGCCCGAGGTGTCCCTCGGTCTGCTCCCCGGTGGTGGCGGCGTGACCCGCACCGTGCGGATGCTGGGCTTGCAGGGCGCCCTGATGGGCGTGCTGCTGCAGGGCCCTCGGCTGCGGCCCGGCAAGGCCAAGGACCTCGGCCTGATCGACGAGGTGGTGGGCACGGTAGAGGAGTTGGTGCCGGCGGCGAAGGCTTGGATCGCGGCGAATCCTGACAAGGCCCAACAGCCCTGGGACGTCAAGGGTTACAAGATCCCCGGCGGCTCCCCCTCGTCACCGGCCATCGCCGCGAATCTTCCCGCGTTCCCGGCGAACCTGCGCAAGCAGCTCAAGGGCGCGCCCATGCCCGCACCGCGCGCGATCATGGCGGCGGCCGTCGAGGGCGCCCTGGTCGATTTCGATACCGCGCTCACCATCGAGTCTCGGTACCTGGTGTCGCTCGTGACCGGTCAGGTGTCGAAGAACATGATCAAGGCGTTCTTCTTCGACCTGCAGCACATCACCGGTGGTGGTTCGCGGCCCGAGGGCTACGACAAGTACCAGGCGAAGAAGGTCGGTGTGATCGGCGCCGGGATGATGGGCGCGGCC
>CAJCHX010000790.1 GCA_903970215.1 Acidobacteriaceae bacterium | reverse complement strand
TCTGCTCGGTGATGGCGCCGAGCCCCTCGCCGGTGTCCGGCGCGAATGCGGCGATGTACACGAGCCCGACCACATTGGGAAGGTTGCCCGCCTCGGAGATCACCGCCCCGCCATAGGAGTGGCCGACCAACAGCACCGGGCCGTCGATCTGCTCGACCATCTGCTTGGTGCGCCGCACGTCGTCGTCCAGCGACGTGAGCGGGTTCTCTACAGCGTGCAGCGACCGGTAGCCGCGGCGATCGAGTTCGACGATCACCTTGCCCCAGTGGGCCGCGCCTCCCCAGAAGCCGTGAACAAGAACGACGGCGGGTTGATTCATAGCAGTTCTCCTTGCGTTGTCGATACGTCCCACCGAATCCCGGCGGCTTGCTCAGACTCGTCCCACAGTCGCTGTGCCGCAGCGATATCCGTCATAGCGGCGGTAGGATCGTCGAGAACGGGGCGCCCCTTCGAGCGCAGGACGCGCGGCCCCCAGAGTTGCCCGCCCCGTACGTCGGGATCGAGCAGCGCTCGCACAGCCGACCAGGCGGCGTGTTCTTTGCCCTGGACGACGGGGGCCAGAGGGATCGCTCGCACCAGACTGGACGTGCGCCGGTTGAACGCGGGCGGCCGGCTGGGGGTGAGCCCGTCGAGCGCCCCACCGGGGTGCGCAACCAGGCTCAGGACCGGGCTGCGGGCTGCACTGAGGCGCCGGTCGAGTTCGAACGCGAAGATCATCTGCGCGAGTTTCGAGCGCCGGTAGGTGTCGAAGCCGCGGTAGGGCGACGTGGTGGACTCCAGATCATCAAGGTCGAGGGTGGCGCGCCGCGCTGCCACGCTGCCCATGGTCACGAGCCGTCCTCGTCCCCGCGCGAGTGCCGGGTAGACGAGCGCTGAGAGCGCGAAGTGGCCGAGATGGTTTGTGCCGTAGACGAGTTCGTGCCCGTCGGCGGTTTCGGCGCGGGCGTCGCGGGCCAGCACCCCGGCATTGAGCACGACGCCGTGCAGCGGTCCGTGCGCATCGAGGTGATCCGCCGCTCGCCGCACGGAGTCGAGGTCGCCGAGGTCGAGGAGCACGCTCCCCAATCGGGCGGCCGGGATCCGAGCGGTGATGGCCCGCTGGGCCAGTGCGCTCTTGGCCTGGCTGCGCGCGGCGAGGACCACCTCCGCGCCGGTACCCGCGAGTTGCTCGGCGAGGAAGTAGCCGATTCCAGCGGTCGCGCCGGTGACTAGGAAGCGCCTGCCCTCTTGGCGGGGGAGCCGATCCGTGTTCCAGGGTGTGATGCGGATACGGGCTCTGGAGCTCATGCGGCGATCACGGCCGTGATACCGCCGTCGACCGACAAGGTGGCGCCGTGGATGTGGGACGCATCGTCGCTGGCGAGGAAGACGACCGCCGCCGCGACCTCCGCGGCGGTGCCCGGCCGCCCGTCGGGGTGGCCGGCGGCCAGTTCACGCAGGTGGTCGTGGAAGGGTGCGTTGGTGTCGGTGAGGGTGGGGCCCGGTGCGACGGTGTTGACACGAATCCCCTTGCCCGCCAACTCTGCCGCGAACGACTTGGTCAGCGAGTGGAGCGCGGCTTTCGAGGCCCCGTACAGGGCCGCTACACCCATCCCGGCCAGGCCGTTGATCGAGCCCAAGTTGACCACCACGCCGCCACCGGCGGCGATCATGTCGGGCACCACGGCCGCCGTCAAGAGAAACGGTGCCTTCACGTTGACCGTCAGCGCCCGGTCGATCTGATCCTCGGTGGCGTCGAGCATCGACTGCGCCGGGATCAGCTGAGCAGCGTTGTTGACCAACAGATCGACAGGTCCACCGAGGGCATCGGCCGCCGCCTGCACGAGTCCTGTCACGGCGCGGCCCGAGTCGGCCAGGTCTGCCCTCACGAAATAGGCCGTGCCTCCGGCGGCACGAATGGTTTCGACGACAACACCGCCGGCTTCCTCGTCGCGGCCGGATACCACGACGTCCGCACCTTCGTGGGCCAGCGCGATCGCGATCGATTTCCCGATGCCCGAGGTCGATCCGGTCACGAGCGCGCGTCGGCCGGTGAGGCGGTGGGCAGTGCTGTTGGTCATAGTGTGGGCCTTCTGAGATGGATCGAATCGGATGGGCAGGAACGATCGGAGCTGGGCGGGCGCGGCTGAAGACCAGTGCTGCTCCGAGCACGATCTCGAACAGCAGAATCGAGTAGATCGCGCCCCGCTCAGGCACCCCGCCGGCCGAGTCATAGAGCGGCCGATCGACCTGTAGCAGGACGAACGAGGCCAGCCCGACGATCCCGAGCGCGACGAAGACACGGCGTAGCCACGGCACGACGGCGAACTTCGCCCCCTGCACACCGACGACGATCACGAACGCGTTGCCGGCCAGGATTGCTGCGGTCGCGCCTAGGCTGTGCACCAGCAAGTCGCCGTTGTGCTCGTTCGCGGAGGATTCGTGGAAGAAACCGACCAGGATCACTCCCCCGCCGTGGACTATCGCCAGACCGAGCAGCAGCCGCTCGAATCTTCCCAGGGCGGCCATCGGGGCCAGCAGCAACGCGCCGGCGGCGATGAACAACGCTCCCTGAGCCACGAAAGCGACATTCATCGCTACGTGGAGGGGCGAGTCGATGACTCGGCCGGCGTAGCGGTCCCCAGAGACCGGGTTGCCTAGATCGCTGATGAAGTTCACGGCGTAGCTGTAGCCGGGATGGCGCCACGCGGCGGCCGCCACGTACTCCAACACCAGGTACTGCAACCCCGCCAGCAGGAGCAGCGCACCTGCGAAACGCGTACGCACAGTGTCTGTTCGGACTTTCATGTCCACAGACTGGCACCAACTTTTTGGACTTTCAAGTCCAGAAAATCTAGAGTGGAATCGTGACCACACGCAAGGGACTCGAGACGAGAGCGCGCATCGTAGAGGCCGCTGCCGATCTGCTCGTCGCAGGCAACGACGTCAGCCTCGACGACGTCATGCGCCTGACCCGCACAAGCAAGGGGCAACTCTTTCACTACTTCCCCGACGGCAAGGACGAACTGCGCCGGGCAGCCGCGCAACGCCACCTCGCCCGCCTCGCCGAAGCCGAGACCCCCTCCGCAGCACTCACGTCATGGGACGGCTGGGAGGAGTGGATCGAGCAGATCCTTCGCCTACATCAGCAGCAGACGGTGCACGACGCGTGTGAAATCGCCGCGCTCGCGGGCAGGGCCCTCGACACCGACAGGTTCACCCGAGAACTGGTCGGCCGGATGTACGAGACCTGGATCGACCAACTCGGTGGGCAACTGATGTCGATGCGACAGGAGGGGCTGCTGCGCCCGGACACCCCCGTGACAGAGCTGGCATCCGCCTTCGTCGCAGCACTCCAAGGAGGCGCCGTCATGGACAAAGCCACCGGATCGCACCAGCACCTCACCCACGCCCTCAATCAGGCCCTGGTCCTGCTGCGCAGCTATCGCAATGAGAATCGGTGACCAGACGAGGTATCCGCACGGACGCAGACCTACCCGCACGAATTCGCGAAACACGTGAGCATGTCGCTCGAATTCGTGCATGTAACAGCAGGATCCGGCCGAATGCGAAGAGGCGCCGACATGATCGTCGGCGCCTCTTCGTGTGGTACACCTCTTGAGGCACTATTCAAGGCACGGCAGACTCAGCAGCCGCCTGGCTGAGCTGGACAAGCGCCTCGCCGCCAGCCGACCCCGGCTGCTTCCAGCACCACCGAAGGCCACATCCACCCGCAAGATCCGCTTCACGCCTGATCAGACAGCCGCGATCATCGCCCGCTACGAATCGGGCATCCCCTCCACACAGGTGGCTCGGGAAGCGGGTGTAGCGAAGCAGGTGGTCCTCAACCTGCTTCGTGCCCATGGTGTCAAGCTTCGTCGACATGGCCTCTCGGACGATGAAGCACGTCGCGCTGCCGAGCTGTACCAAGGTGGCATGTCGATAAAGGGCACAGCACGGGCACTGGGGCGAAGTCAGGCACCTATCCGAGCAGCGCTCATCCGGCAAGGAATTACGCTGCGCCTGGCCAAAATCTGCCGTGCGCGCCCCCGGGAGGGCGAGCCCCTTCGCGGAGAGGGGCAGCGGCGATCTGCCTGACCTTGAGCCTCGTCATTGCGTGGTTTCGGCCGGGTGGCGTCGGGTTCCACTAGCCCGGCAGGGGATCGGTGAGTTGGTTGGGGCCAAGTCAGTCGTGTCGTCGGTGCTGGCGGTGGCGGTGCGGTACAGGCCATCCATTTCACTGCGTATCTGGTGCTTGTGACGATACATTCGTTCTACCTCGGCGGTCTTGTCGCTGGCACATGAGACGTTCGGGGACGGGAATGGTTCGCTACACTTAGGTCACCTCGGCTAGCGGAACTTGCGGTACTTCGCCGGAACCGACCGCTGATCTGCCGGGTCGGACCCGCATGAGATCACGGATGGGTCGAAGCTGTTCGGCTCGTGTGAGTACCACAGGATGATTGGGGATGCGACAATGTACTGCGTCGAACAACGTCAGCGTCCCGGGCGCGAACCTGTCAGAGGCGAGGTCGACAATCGTTGAATGATACCTACCATGACGTTGCGTCCGTTCGAGCGGGTCGCACGCGACACCACTATCACCCGCAATCCGAGGTTCTTCGGACCGGAGCCGGACCACTACTGCCCCTGTGGGTCTCGACGCAAGGCCCGGAGTTGCCACCGGGCAGCTGACCACTCGTGGGTCGCCGAGCGACCCCGCCCATTGATCACCGGAGAACGGACGGGCTACGCCAACCCGAACTGTTACGGCCGCGCGGGCAACGATTGCTCCAAGTCGATGACTCGCGAGCACTTCATCAGCGCGCATGTGCTTCAGCAGATCCGCGCTGATGATGCGACTATCGAGATCGGTGGAACGACCTGGATTCCGGCGGGAGAATCGCGGGCCGTCGGCATCAACGCCCTCACCTCAAAAATCCTATGCGCACGTCACAACCACGCGCTAAGTCCACTGGACAACGTGGCGGGACAGTATTTCGAGGCGATGCGGCTGGACGCAAAGAGCATGATGTCTCAAGGGAGGAAAGGGGAATTTCCTTGCGCATTTACTATGATTTGCGGACCCATGCTCGAACTATGGTTGCTAAAGGTCTTGTTTGGTGCGGTCGCTACAGAGTCGATTCGTCTCGCGGACGGCGCTGCGTATAGGTTCCGGCTCGGTGTTACTACTGCTCAGCTCACAGATATCTTGTGGCGCGGACAGGAGTGGCCCAGCCGGTGGGGGTTGTACGTACCGACCACCCCTGTCACCGGTCCAACGCGAATGTTATCAACACACATTCGGTTCGTCAGTGTGGGGCCGGAGATCCTCGGAGGCGGGGTAATGATAGCAGGACTTGAGTATCTGATCGCGTTTGAGCCGCCCAACCTACCCGCGATCCACAGACCCGCTGTCATCACATTTCAACGGCGGGGGTACAAGAACTGGAAGATGGCTGCGCTCTGTTGGCCGGAGCAGGGCCACCTTCCAATCAACGTTGTAAGTCAACGCGGGCGTGGAGAGGACTCCTACTCGCCGCCTGACGACTCTGTCGGGGTCGTTGATCTCGGGAGGAGGTTCGGCCGTTAGCGGATGTGACTTCGGTCGTCGCGCACCACTCGTCGGAACACCACTCGGCGATCCGGCGCCACCGACTACAAGACCCTCGGGTTCTGCGACTTGACCGGAGCGGACAGCGTGTTCCGCGGATCATCGAACCGTCAAGATTGGCTGGAGGCGACGCACTATGCAAACCTCCACCGCCAAACGCGTGTCTAATTCTTCCGATGACACATAAGATCTGACTAATCAACAGAAGTTCAACCCCAATTCGGGTCAGCCTCTATCATCGCATCTAGCACTGCAAGAAACCCCACGGCGGCTAGACTCCATTCGACCGGCTCGTCGTCAATTCCGGGAAGCATAATTGTCGTATTCACGATGTCTGGATTTGTGAGACTTCGCCCAATTAGCCCTTCGATCACCGACGAACCGGTTGCGGCAAAGATCCTGGTCGTAAACGGCGGCTTGGGTCGGAGACCAAGAACGGGCATTATCGCTTCATAAAATTCAGCCATGCGGTCGATGAAGTGAACCTCGGCCTTGGTCAACGCGGCAAGTATGCGACCGCGGTCACTATCGTCGAGTGCAGAAAGGGTGGCGACCAATGCAGTCGATGAGTTCCAAGACAACGACCGACTGACAGCTTCGAAGTTCCGTCGAACAGCCAATCGCACCGACTCTTTGAGCACGGCGCGTCGTCCATCGGAGGTGACGAGGCGGTCGGCGTGCCGCTCCACAACAGCGGCGGCCGTCTTCAACGTCTCCTCATCGAACGCCATCCCGACCGCCTCGGCCGGCTCGATCATCCTCTCCATGAGGTCAACGTAAAAGGCTTCCTTCGTGTCCCACTCACGATAGACCGAGCTGCGTGGCACATCAGCGATGCGGATCAGTTCCTCCATGTTCAGGTGGGCGAGGCTGACGGTCAGGCCTCCGCTCTTGGTCAGCATGTCAACCGCAGTCGCGAGCAGGTGTTCACGCAGTTCAGCGGCCGAGAGACGACGACGCTTCTGGCTCTTCGCCGTTGCCCAAGCCTGCGCCTCACGAGTGCTCGCCCGCCCTTCTGTCATCGATCCTCCTTATAAGAGACTGAGACTTCCAGTCTCAAGTCTGGTCTACCGACGCCAAGCCCAGTACTCTCTACCTCAGGTTCTCACGGTACGGCAGAACCCAAAACAACTTCATATGGAGCGGTTCACAGCGGAGCCCCGAGGGAGGTGACTCAAATGGGCAACGATAAGCACGATGGTGGAGATCGGTTCCAGATCGGAGGCGGTGAATGGCTGACGGTCAACCCGACAGACAACCCGGACGTCCCCGGCGGTTGGTACCAGACGACCACCAACTCCGACGGCGACAAGTCGACTGCGGTCTATGACGCAGACGGCAACATGCCGTCTGGAAAGAAGTTTGGTGACAACGATAAGTACCTGTGATCCACACTGAGGCGCCCATCTTCGGGATCCCGAAGATGGGCGCTTCGCTGTGGGTGAATAATTTGGTAGAATAATTGCGTGGGAGCAGAGTTGGTGGTCAGCCGCTGCTTAAACGATGCGGAGCGATACCGCACATCCCACCCCAAGTAGCGTTTCAGCCCTGGAATTCTCCCAGGATCGGACAATTTGCCATCGGAGCGCGCCGCTGCCCGGATGCAGGAGCACCGTCGAGTGAACCCCGTGGTAGCGGCGTCCAAGTTGAGCCCTCTGGGTCAAGGCCTCAACAGTCTGGTCGAAGCTGTCGAGTCCCCGCCCCTTGACCACGTTGTGCCGCTCGCCTCCAATCACGATGAACCACTATCGATGCTTAAGTGAGCGAACGAAACAGGAACAGACCTGGCGATCCTTGACGGACCTGTCCGGTTGGTCTGGTCCCCAACTCACGCGTCGCCTTCGAGTAAGGCCACGAAGGTCTCGGCTTCCTACACCTCCTGAGGCACTATTCAAGGCAAGGCAGGCTCAGTAGCCGCCTGGCTGAGCTGGACACACGCCTCGCCACCAGCCGACCACGGCCGCTTCCAGCACCACCGAAGACCACATCCACCCGCAAGATCCGCTTCACAC
>CAJCHX010000789.1 GCA_903970215.1 Acidobacteriaceae bacterium | reverse complement strand
GGCGAACTTCCGCGAGCTCGACCGGCAGCTCAGGGCGCAGATCGCAGCCTGGACGGGCACGAAGGGCGAGCTGCTGGACGACGTGCTCGCCAATCGTGGCGACATCGGCCGCTCCGAGCAGGGCCGCACCTTCAGCGCGTTCTACGACTTCCTGCTCTCGTCCCGCCGGCAGGCCGAGTTCCAGCAGCTGCTGGACGCGGTCACCGCCATGGACGAGCTCGCCGCGGACGTCGACGGGCGCACGCGGCGCGTGCACTACGACTGGCTCGCCGCTGCCGAGCGCACCCAGGACACCGTCCGGTTGCTGTCGGACCAGCTCCGCAGGTTTCTCGATGACGCGGTCTGGCTGGAGAACCGCCGCATCGTCGAGATCCTCAACAGCATTCAGTCACGCGCGCTCGAGCTGCGCGAGCAGGAGTCTGATCTTCCCGGCGCTGATCTCGACGCGTTCGCCCCGCAGCTCGTCCTGCCCATGGAGCGGCGCCTGTTCGAACCGAAGCGCCGGACGCCGATCGACAGCGACAGCGTCACCGGCGACGGCGGCGAGAGCGGCGAAGCCGACCCGGCCGCCCTGTTCGAGCAGACCCACGTCGATGTCGAAGCGCTGACCCGGCACGTCCACGACTCGCTGGCCGGCAAGCTGCAGGTCGGCCTCGCCGAGGTGGTGCAGGAGCATCCTCTCGCCGAGGGACTGGCGGAGCTGCTCACCTATTTCAGCCTGCCGAACGAGCAGGTGGTCGTCGTCTTCGACGAGGACGCGACCGAGGAGGTGGCCTGGACGGGCGCCGACGACATCGACCGGATCGCCACCGTACCCAAGGTCAGCTTCGTTCGCCGCCGCTCCACGGGAAGCGAGGTGGGTCGGCGATGAGCGCCGAGGCCGACCTCGGCAGCGTCCTGATCGCACTCATGCGCGCCCCGCTCTACCGCGAGGAGCGCGAGGTGCTGTGGCGGCAACTGCTCGTGCTGCGCCGCCGGATCGACGACTTCGTCAACGTGCTCGGGATGACCGTCGAGGTGGACGAGCTCAAGGGCTACGCCTACCTGCGCTCGAACATCGACGCCGACGACCCTGACGCGCCGCCACGGCTCATCCCGCGGCGTGCGCTGTCGTATCCGGTCAGTCTGCTGCTCGCCCTGCTGCGTCGCCGGCTCGCCGAACACGACGCCACCAGCGCAGACACCCGGCTCGTCCTGACCCGCGATGAACTCGTTCGACTCCTTCAGGACTTCCTGACCTCAGGCACCACCGAGGCGCGCCTGATAGACCGCATCGATGCCCACATCAAACGGGTCAGCGAGCTGGGCTTCCTGCGGGAGTTTCCGGGTCAGCCCGGATCCTTCGAAGTGCGCCGTATCCTCGAGGCGTTCGTTGACGCGCAGTGGTTGGCCGAGTTCGACGCTCGCTTGGCCGAGTACGCGAAGGCTGGGCCGGCCGAATGACGCTGTTCACAAAGGCGGAGATCGAGCAGGCAGCTGAGGTTCGGTCGGGCTTTCGGCTGCTGAGGCTTGAGGTGCTGAACTGGGGCACGTTCCACGGCCGGGTCTGGGTACTGAATCCGCGCGGCTCCAACGCACTGCTCACCGGGGACATCGGGTCGGGCAAGTCCACCATTGTTGACGCCATCACCACGCTGCTGGTCCCGCCCCGAAAGACCGCCTACAACCGCGCTGCCGGCGCCGAGAGCAAGGAGCGCACGCTGCGTTCCTACGTGCAGGGGCACTACAAGTCCGAGCGCAACGAGACCACTGGCGCGTCGCGCCCCATCGGGCTGCGCACCGACGGATCGAGCTACTCGGTGATCCTCGGTGTCTTCGCCGACGAGCAGAGCGGTGCGGCCGTCAGCATCGCGCAGGTGTTCTGGCTCGGCGAGGGCGATCCGGGGCCGCCCGAACGGTTCCACCTGGTGGCCGACGAAGCGCTGAGCATCGCCGAGCACTTCACCCACTTCGGTGACAGCATCGCCGCGCTGCGCGAGCGGCTGCGCAACGGCGGCGCGCGGGTACATCAGAGCTTCGCCGACTACGGCAAGGACTTCCGCCGCGCCATGGGCATCCCGTCTGAGCAGGCCATGGAGCTGTTCCACCAGACGGTGTCTATGAAGTCGGTCGGTGACCTGAACGAGTTCGTGCGCGCCCACATGCTCGAGCCGTTCGACATGCAGTCAAAGGTGGACGGGCTGATCCGGCACTTCGACGACCTCACCAAGGCGCACGAGGCGGTGCGTCGGGCCCGCGACCAGCTCGCCGAACTAGACCCCATGCTCGCCGTCTTCGACCAGCACGACGCCGCCACCGGCCGGCTCGTCGAGCTCGAGCAGCAACGTGGCGCCGTCCCGTTCTTCGTGGCGTCCGGTCGCGCCGAGCAGCTGCGATTGGCGATCGGTGCACACGAAACTCGTCAGGCACAGCTGCAGGGCGAGCTCGGCGAGGCAGAACGTCACGTGGCTGCCGTGCGCGAGCAACTGGAGCAGGCACGGCGGGCTCGCGACGGCCTCGGTGGCCCCCGTCTGGCCGAAATCCAGCAGCGGCTGCCGCTGCTGGAGGACGAGCGCAACCGGCGCCAGGTGACAGACGACCGCGTCGCAACGCTGCTGGCTGAGCTCGACCTCGACCCGGTTGCCAGCGAAGCCCAGTTCCTGGCCCGGCGGCAGGATTTGCCGCGGCTGCGGGCTGATCTGGGGGCGCGGCTGGCAACAGCGGAGAACGCACTGCAGGAGCAGTTGGTCGACGACGCCAAGCTCCGAGACGAGGCGACAGCGGTCAACGCCGAGCTGGTCAGCCTCGCCGCACGTCCTGATAGCAACATCCCGTCGCAGTTTCTCGAGCTGCGGAGCCGGCTGTCGCAGCACCTCAGGGTCGACGACACGGAACTGCCGTTCTCCGGCGAGCTGATCGCCGTCGCCGACGACAGCCGCGAGTGGGAGGGCGCCGCCGAGCGGTTGCTGCGCGGGTTCGCGCTGTCGCTGCTCGTACCGGACTCGCTGTACGCCGAGACCTCCCACTGGGTGAATGCACATCACCTCGGACAGCGGCTCGTGTACTTCCACATCACCGCCCGAACGGAGCGGGCCGACCCGAGCAGCTCTGCCGGCGATCTGCTCGTCGATCGTTTGGAGCTGAAACCCTCGCCGTTCGGCGACTGGCTGCGCCGAGAACTCACCAGACGGGCCGACTACCACTGTGCGGCCACGGTGGAGGAGTTCCGCGCGGCGCCGCGTGCGGTCACTCGCGAGGGCCAGATCAAGCACGGCCGCGGACGCCACGAGAAGGACGACCGCCGCGCGATCGACGACCGACGCAACTTCGTGCTGGGCTGGAACACTCGGCAGAAGGTCGACGCGCTGCTGGACCGGGCCAGCACCCTGCAGGCTGAACTTAACGGTCGCGACGAGCGGGCCAACACGCGACGCGACGAGCTGGCCGGCCTGCGCA
>CAJCHX010000788.1 GCA_903970215.1 Acidobacteriaceae bacterium | reverse complement strand
CCGATTTCGGTGGATCAGGCACGGATCGGGAACGTCCTCCACCGAAATCGCGCGTGTGATTGACTCGCGACATGGGATTCTTCTTCCGCAAGTCCGAGAAATTGGGCCCGTTCCGGTTCACCCTCTCGAAGTCGGGGCTGTCGAGCAGCGTCAAGGTCGGGAGGACCCGCTATACCCGCCGCGCTGATGGGCACACGACACGGACGACGCGGCTGGGCAAGGGTCTCTACCTGACGCGCAGACGCTGATCACCGAGGCTCTGGCCTCGCTCTGACCTCAGTGCGGATACGTGACGTGGTGTCACGTGCGGACCCGCGCTATGGAGCAGACAGCTCGAATGTGGGTGCGCCCGGGGAGACTTGAACTCCCACGTCCGAAGACACTGGAACCTAAATCCAGCGCGTCTGCCAATTCCGCCACGGGCGCGTCGGGGTGCAATGCACCGCCGCAGGTCAGCGTACCTGCGATGAAGCACGTCTCGGGGGCGGGTACCGTTTGATCCGTGAGTTCCCCCCGCAGACACCGTCCCGCGGTCATCTTGTTCGTGGTGATCGCGGCTGTCGTCTGCCTGCTCATGGGCTGGTGGCAGTGGGACCGGTTCGAGTCGTCGTCGGGCACCGGGCAGAACCTGGGCTACGCCCTGCAGTGGCCCCTGTTCGCCGCGGCCTGCGTGTGGGGGTACCGCCGATTCATCCAACTCGAGGCCGAGGCGGCCGAGGAGGAGGCCGTACTGGCGGCGGAGCAATCCGACGTGGAGGGCGGTGCGCCGCACCCCGATGGTGACGCGCCGGATGCGACACCGCAGCAGATGCCTACGCCTCGGGCGGAGTTCGGTGCGCGCCGGCGCCGCTCGGGCCCCCTCACCGAGATCCCGGCGGACTTCCTGCCGGGGCGCCCCTCACCCTCGGCCCCTGAACCCGCCGCCGCGGGCCGAGCGGACCCCACCCGAGACGACTACAACCGGATGCTCGCCGATCTAGCGGCGAGCGACTCACACCAGGAGCAGAGTTGACCCAAGCGACCATCACCCCGCAGCAGTTGGCCGAGAAGAAGCGGAAGCGCGTGCGCGTCTCGTTCGGCCGGTACCGCTTCATGGCCTACTTCACAGGCGTCTTCCTGCTCCTGCTCACCGCCGAGGTGATCTACACGTACCTGATCATCGCGCACTCGTCGGATGCGCCGAAGTGGTTCTGGTACGTGTACGCGATCCACGGCTGGGGCTACATCGTCTACCTGCTGGTCACTGTCGACCTGGGACTCAAGGCGCGGTGGAAGCCCATCCGCTTCCTGCTCACGCTGATCGCGGGAACGATCCCGTTCGCCTCGTTCTACTACGAGCACATCAACGCCCGCGAGATCCGCGCACAGTTCGACTTCTGAGCCGGGGCGGAGGGCAGCCGCCCTCCGCACGCACCGAAGCGGCGTCAGTCGCCGTACAGCGCGGCCACGTCTGCGGTGTGGTTGGCCATGATCACATTGCGCTTGAGCTTGAGCGTCGGCGTCAGCTCGCCGTTCTCGACTGTGAAGTCGTCGGTCACCAGCCGCCACTTCTTCACCTGCTCGGCCTTGGATACCAGCGTGTTCGCGGTGGCCACCGCGGAGTCGATCTCGGCGCGCAGTTCGGCGTTGTCGGCGACCTGGTCGACGGTGGAGTCCGCAGGCAACCCGTGCGAACCGAGCCACCCGGGCATCGCCTCGGTGTCCAGGGTGATCAGCGCGCCGACGAACGGCTTGCGGTCGCCGACCAGCATTGCTTGGGACACCAGCGGGTGTTGCCGGATCGCGTCCTCGGTGCCCGCAGGCGCGACGTTCTTACCCGCCGCGGTCACCAGAATTTCCTTCTTCCGGCCGGTGATCGAGAGGTAACCGTCGGCATCCAGGGCCCCTAGGTCGCCCGTGTGGAACCAGCCGCCGCTCAGCGCTTCCGCCGTCGCCTCCGGTAGTCCCCAATAGCCGTCGAACACGACGGGGCCGCGCAGCAGGATCTCGCCGTCGTCGGCGATCGCGACCTCCTGGCCCGGTAGAGGACGCCCGACGGTGCCCACCTTCTGCTCGCCCGGTGCGTTGCAGGTGATCGCGGCGGTGGTCTCGGACAGGCCGTACCCCTCGTAGACGGTGACCCCGGCGCCGCGGAAGAAATGGCCGAGCCGGGCGCCCAACGGGGCACCGCCCGACACCGCTGCGCGGCACTGACCGCCCAGCGCGGCTCGCAGTTTCGAGTACACGAGCCGGTCGAACACCAGGTACTTCGCACGCAGGCGTAGCGATCGCCTGCCGGATTCGAGACCCTTGCTCCAGTCCACCGCGGTGTCCACCGCGGCTGCGAACACCTTGCCCCGGCCGGAGTCCTCGGCGCGCTGGCTCATGGTGTTGTAGACCTTCTCGAAGACCCGCGGCACGCTCAGGATGTACGTCGGGCGAAGTTCGCCGAACAGGCCCGTCAAGTTGGACAGATCGGAGGTGTGCGCCACGCGGATTCCGTATTGCAGCGTCGCCACCGACACCACCCGCGCGAAGATGTGCGCGAACGGCAGAAAGATGACGGTGCTGTCGCCGGGCTTGGTCATCTTGCTCAAGCCGTCGTACACCGCGTCGTACTCGGCCAGCAGGTTCTCGTGCGAGAGCACGACGCCCTTCGGTCGGCCGGTGGTGCCGGACGTGTACAGCAGCGTCGCCTCGGAGGCCGCAGTGACCTGCCCGATACGGGCCTGGTAATCAGCGTCGCTGACGGACTCGCCCAGGCGGATCAGGTCGTCGACCACGCCGCGGGTGGTGCTGTCGATCGTCAGCACCGGCACCCCTTCAGGGACCCCCGATCCGATCCGGTCGCGGGTGGCGGGGGTGTCGACGATCAACAGGGTCGCGCCCGAGTCGCTGAGGATGTGCTTCACCTGGTCGGGCGACGACGACTCGTAGACGGCCACGGTCGACCCGCCGATCGCCCAGTTCGCGTAGTCGAGCTGCGCCCACTCGTAACGGGTGGGGCTCATCAGGGCGATCCGGGTCGAAACGTCCACGCCCCGCGCCATCAGCCCCTTGCCGATCGCGACGATCTGCGAGTGGAAGTCCGCAGCGGTGACCGGCTCCCAGCCGCCACCGGCAGCCGGGCGGAGGAACAGCTCCCGGCCCGGTTCGGAGGCCGCCACCGCTCTGATCCGTGTGGTCAGGTTGTCGGACGGCGAGTGGGAGTGGGTGGGCGCGGTGCTCTCGATGCGCAAGCGAACCTCCGATGTGAGGATGGATGTCGGTGATAGACGTCGCGGGCTACGCTATCGGATCGCCTCGCGCGCCGACCGGGGAACTGTGTTCCGGGGCACTTCCGAGTGGAGAGTCTGCACCCGATGTTTCGCAACGGCGGCTACCAGCGCATAAGCTGATGCAACGATGTCTGCAGATTCCGGTGCCGAGGGCACCCCACAGAGCGCGCCCACGCAGCAGAGCGACGAGGCCGACCAGTCACCCGAGAACCTAACCGAGAGCCACGCCGCGGCCGAGTCCGGCGCTGCGGTGCCGTCCGTCCCGGACACCGCCGAACCTGAGGTGCGCAGCGAGCCGGTGGCCGACGCTGAGCCGCTAGCCGACACTGCACCGACGGCCGAGGCTGCACCGACGGCCGACACCGCGCCTGCGGTGGGCACCGAGCCGACACGTGCGGCACCCGCGCAGAAGGCCGACGAGGCGCCGTCCGTCTCGTTCGCCGACCTCGGCATCGACGACCGCGTGCTGCGTGCCCTCACCGAGGTGGGCTACGAGTCGCCGTCGCCGATCCAGGCCGCCACCATCCCCGCGCTGCTGGACGGCCGTGACGTCGTGGGGCTCGCGCAGACGGGTACCGGCAAGACCGCGGCGTTCGCGGTCCCGGTGCTCTCGCGCATCGATCCCAAGGTGCGTAAGCCGCAGGCCCTGGTACTCGCCCCCACCCGGGAGCTCGCGCTGCAGGTCGCTGAGGCGTTCAGCCGGTACTCGGCACACCTGCCGGACATCACGGTGCTGCCGATCTACGGCGGCCAGGCCTACGGTGTCCAGCTCAACGGTCTGCGCCGTGGCGCGCAGATCGTGGTCGGCACGCCGGGCCGCGTGATCGACCATCTCGAGAAGGGCACGCTGGATCTGAGTGCGCTCGACTTCCTGGTGCTGGACGAGGCCGACGAGATGCTCACGATGGGCTTCCAGGAGGACGTCGAGCGAATTCTGGCCGACACCCCGGAGTTCAAGCAGGTGGCGCTGTTCTCGGCGACCATGCCGGCAGCCATCCGGAAGATCTCCAAGAAGTACCTGCACGACCCGGTCGAGGTGACCGTCAAGTCCAAGACCACGACGGCGTCGAACATCGCCCAGCGGTACATCCAGGTCGCCCACCAGCGGAAGCTGGACGCGCTCACGCGCATGCTCGAGGTCGAAGAGTTCGACGGGATGATCATCTTCGTCCGGACCAAGCAGGCCACAGAGGACCTCGCGGAGAAGCTACGGGCGCGAGGGCACGCGGCCGCGGCGATCAATGGCGACATCGCTCAGGCGCAGCGCGAGCGCACCATCGGGCAGCTCAAGGATGGCGCGATCGACATCCTGGTGGCCACCGACGTCGCTGCGCGCGGGCTCGACGTCGAGCGGATCAGCCACGTCGTCAACTACGACATCCCGCACGACACCGAGTCGTACGTGCACCGCATCGGCCGGACGGGGCGCGCCGGTCGCAAGGGCGACGCGCTGCTGTTCGTGGCGCCGCGCGAGCGGCATCTGCTTCGTGCGATCGAGAAGGCGACCCGTCAGCCGTTGCAGGAGATCGGCCTGCCGTCTGTGGAGGATGTCAACGCGCAGCGGGTGGTCAAGTTCGGCGACTCCATCACGGAGAGCCTCGGGTCCGCGCACCTGCCGCTGTTCCGGCGGCTGATCGAGAACTATGCGGGGGAGCACGACGTTCCGCTGATCGACATCGCGGCGGCCCTCGCACTGCAACCCCGCGATGGCGAATCCTTCCTCCTGCAGCCGGATCCGCCGGCCGACGAGCGGCGTCGCGACCGGGATCGCGAGCGCGACGGTCGCGATAAGGACCGCGAGCGCGATCGAGACCACAGTCCTTCGATCCACCGGGTGAGTGGTCGACCTATGACGTCGTACCGGATCGCGGTCGGCAAACGGCACCGGGCGACGCCGGGCGCCATCGTGGGTGCCATCGCGAACGAGGGCGGTCTGCGGCGCAGTGACTTCGGGCATATCAGCATCCGGGCCGATCACAGCCTTGTCGAGCTACCCGACGACCTCGATCAGGATGTGTTCGACGCACTGGCCAAGACCCGGATCTCCGGCATCCTGATCAACCTCGAGCGCGATCGAGGGGCGCCGGCGGGCCGTCCGGCAGTGGGTAAGCAGCGATTCCGCGCGGGCCGAAAGCATCAGTGAGCCCGGGTATCTGCTCTTCCTGTATTAACCTCTGCCTTAGGTAAAGCTCATGCCTCGGGCATGAGATGTGGTCTTCCCGGTCCCTGGGCCGGCCGAGCACAGGGAAGCGGAGGCGCTGGAGCGATGACGGAGGCCGCAGGCGAGCGCGACCCGGCCGCAGTGGCGCGGCGGGATCGGGTGGTGCGCATGCTGCAGTACCTGCACGACCTCGTCCGTATCCGCACTGCCGTGGCTCGTGACCTCGACGAGCAGCTGGCCGTCATCGACCTCGCGGACCTGGGCGAGCGGTGGCGCGCCGACGTCGCGCCTGGAGCGACCATCGTCACCGTCGGCAATCGCGACGGCGGTGACCCGGAGAGCCCCTACGCACGTCTGCTGCACGTATACGACGAGCTGACGGAGCACCCGGAGTCGCTCGAGCTCGTCCTCTGCTCCGGGCTGCTCACGGTTCGTACGGGTGACACCGCGATTCGCGCACACCTGCTCACACAGCCGGTGCTGCTCGAGCGCGACCGTCGCGGGCGAACCCTGTCGGTGGTACTGCCCCGCGACTCCGCGCCCCGGATCGAGGACACGCTGCTGCTGGCCGGACTGCCCGGCTTCGATTTATCCGGGTCGGCTGCGCTGCAGACCGAGTTGCGCGAGACGGTGCGGACGGTCTTGGACAACAAGTGCGCCCGATTCACCGACCGATGGCTGCGCCAGTCCTGCACGGTCGATGGCGCGCAGGTGGCTCCCGCGCCGGCGCTGGTGCTCCGCACCCGCGGCGCGACTCCGCTGCTCGCGTTCTACGACTCGATGCTCGCGTGGGCGTCCGACAGTGAGCGGCCGATCCCGCCCGGGTTGGTGCAGCTGATCGATGCCGTGGACGTCGACGAGCGTCTGGAGATGCTGAGCGAATGCGGCGGAGCGCCACCGAAGCATCTGGTGCACGAGGCGTACTACGTCCTGCCGTCGAACGTGGAACAGCGGGACATCCTGGCGCGCATGGGGTCCGACTCCGGCGTCGTGGTGGAGGGCCCGCCCGGGACCGGGAAGACACACACCATCGCCAACCTGATGTCCGCGCTCCTGGCCAAGGGGCAGCGCGTCCTGGTGGTGAGCGAGAAGGCGCACGCTCTCGCAGTTCTGTCCGACATGCTGCCGGCCGAGCTGCGCAAGCTCGTGGTGTCGGTGACCGATGTGACCAAAGACGGTGCCGCATCGCTCACCGCCTCCGTGAACGAGATCGCGACCCGCAAGTCCACGTTCTCGCAGCCGCTCGTCGAGGCGGAGCTGAAAGACCTTCGGAGCAAGCGGGATCAGGCTATCGAGCGTCGCGAGGACCTGATCCGACAGGTGTGGCGGCTGCGTACGTCGGAGAGTCAGCCCTCCGACTGGATGACGTCCGGGTATGCCGGTCGGCCCGCGGAGGTGGTGGGCCGGGTGCGTGCCGACGAGCCCCGGTACTCGTGGTTGCCCGATCCGATACAGGGGACAGTTCCGCCGTTGGACACCAACGAGTTCGGCCGACTGGTGCATCTGCTGCGGCGCGACTCCAGGTTGTTCGCCCAGCGGTTGTCGCACAACCTCCCCGATCTCGGCGCTGCCGTTCCCGGCTTCGACCGGATCGAGGGGCTCTGCGAGGTGATCAACCGGGCGCCGTCGGGCCCCGGCGACGGTGAGCTCGCCGAGCTGCGCGGCGCCGTCGATCCCGCCGCGTTGGCCGAGATCCGCGGCCACGCAGACACGGTCGCCGACCGGCTCGAGGTGGTGCAGCGCTATCCGGCCCAGGCGCGACGCCTCGCGGACGACCTGTTGCTCGGCGAGCGGGGACACGTCGCCGCCCGGATCGAGGGCCTCGACGACGTGCTGGCGGTCGCGGTCACTGAGGACCGCCAGCTGGGTGGTACCCGCGTGCAACTGAGCGGTGTGCCCAGCCCCGACGCCCGTGCGGCACTGCTGAACTACACCGAGCTGCTCGAGGCCGGTGGCACTCCGCGCAAGAGGTTCAAGCGGCCGGAGCAGAAGGACTTCGAGGCGAGCGGGCTCGAGATCCGCGTCGACGGGGCAGTTGCCGACGACGCGGCCGGTCTGCGGTCCGCGGTGCGGCACCTGACGGTCGAGGACGCGATCGGGCAGATCGAGGAGGTGCTCTCGGGGCTGGGGCTCGATGCTCCGTCCGCGGACCCCCGCGGTGGGGGGCAACGCTCGCGCGCCGGGCGCCTGAGTGACGCAGGTGACCAGTTGCGCCGGGCGCAGACCGCCGTCGCTCTCACCGCCGATCGCGACGCCTTGCTCCACGCCGTGCACGCGGTCGCTCCCCACGTGACCAATCCTCGTGATGTGCAACGACTTTCGCAGCTGGTCGAGTCGGTACGGGCGAACACGTCCGCGTCCGGCTCGCGAGATGCGTTGGCGGAGTTGGCCGCGATCCGGGTGCGGGTGGTCGACATCGTCGAACGCGGCCCGTCGCCCGAGGGGGACGCGTTGGTCGCGGCGCTGTCGGGCCATGACTACGGGCGGATTCAGGCCGCGCGCCGGGCATGGGACATGGCTCGCCGCGAGCGGGACGACCGTGGGGCGTTGGACCTGCTCGCTCTGCGACTACGCACCAAGGCGCCGGCGCTGTTCGATCGTCTGGCGAGCACTGCGCGGGATCCGGTGTGGAACAACAGGATCTCGGAGTTCTCCGACGCGTGGGCGTGGCGCCGGGCCGCCGACTGGGTGGCGAAGCAGGTGCACCCGTCCGACGACGCGCGAGTGGAGGCGGAACTGCACGCCGCCGAACAGGACGTTGCCCACTACACGACGCGCATCGCTACCGCCGAGGCGTGGCAACGCTGTCTGTACCGGATCAGCTACGACGAGATCCGCGCGCTGCACGCGTACCGCGATCACATCGCGAACATCGGCCGCGGGTCGGGCCGCCACGCCGAACGGTTCCGGGTCGCGGCGCGCGAGGCGATGCGCAAGGCGCAGGCCGCGGTCCCTGCGTGGGTGATGCCGATCTCCCAGGTGGTCGCCACGATGCCGCCGGAACTCGGCTCGTTCGACGTGGTGATCATCGACGAGGCCAGCCAGGCCGACGTGACCAGCGCGTTCCTCCTCTGGCTGGCACCCCGGGTGATCGTCGTCGGAGATGAGAACCAATGTGCCCCGGATACTTCCGTCGGGGTCGACCTCGACGAGGTGTTCGCGCGTCTGGACGCTCAGCTGCCCGACATCCCGCCCTACTTGCGCGACAGCCTCACTCCCCGGTCGAGCCTGTTCACCCTGCTGCGCACGCGGTTCGGATCCACCATCCGGCTCCGCGAGCACTTCCGCTGCATGCCGGAGATCATCGATTTCAGCTCACGCCAGTTCTATTCGACAGCGCCGCTGATCCCGGTGCGGCACTACGGAGCCGACCGCCCGGTGCCCTTGCGCTTCACCCGGGTTCCGGACGGACGCGCGGAGGGGGTCGGCTCGAAACTGGTGAATCCCATAGAGGCGCAGGCGATTGCGGATGCGGTCGCCGGGCTGGTGCGCGATCCCGCCTTCGCGGGCCGGTCGATCGGCGTGATCGTGCTGCAGGGGCAGGCCCAGGTCGACGAGTTGTACCGGCGGCTGCGCGCCGTCATCGACCCGGACGAGTGGGATGCCCGCCGACTGCGCGTGGGCACGCCCCCGGACTTCCAAGGCGACGAGCGCGACGTCGTGCTGCTCTCGATGGTGGTCTCGACGGGCGGTAGGTTCGTCTCGCTGACCGGGCGCGACTTCCAGCGCCGCTTCAACGTGGCCGCGTCCCGAGCCCGAGATCAGCTGTGGCTGTTCACCTCTGTCGATGCAGAGGATCTCCGCGAGCAGGACCTGCGGCGATCGCTCCTCGAGTACGTCCGCCGCGGCGATGTCGATGTCGCGCCACCCATGCCGGTCGGCGTGCCGTCGGATCGCCGCGTCGAGCCGTTCGACAGCCTCTTCGAGCAGCAGGTGTACGTGCGGCTCGCGGATATGGGTTACCACGTCAACCCGAAGGTCACCGTGAACAACCGGGTGGTGGACATGGTGGTGACCGGCGAGCACGCGCGACTCGCCGTCGAGTGCGACGGAAGTGACTTCGTGTCCACTCCCGAACAGGCGCGGTCGGATATCGAGCGCGAGCGTGAACTGCGCAGGTGCGGTTGGGAGTTCGTGCGGGTGCGGGAATCCGTCTTCCGGATCGACGCCGACGCTGCGATGGCCGTCGTGGTCGCCGCCCTCGACCGCCGCGGTGTTGCGCCGCTCACCTTGCAGAAGGCGATCACGGCGGCCGACGCGGACGAGCGCGACGGGGGTTGGCAGCCGGTCGGCCTCGACATCGACACCGACTGAGGGCTGTCAGCCCAGGCCGGCGGCCCACTCCTCGACGGTGATCACCGTGGCCTGGCGGGGGAACACCTTCTCGGTGAGCACCCGGTGCACCTCCGGGTCCGGGTCGGCGCATGCGTCGGCGAGGACGGTGATGCCGAAGTCGAGGTCGGCGGCCTGGCGGAGGGTGGACAGGACCACGCCACTGGTGCTGATCCCCGCGAGGACCAGCGCGTCGGCGCCCACGCCGCGCAGCAGCACCTCGAGGTCGCTGCCGGTGAACGCACTCACTCGCCGCTTGATCAGCACCGGTTCGCCGGGCAGCGGCTGCACCGCTTCGTGCACCTGGGTAGCGGGAGAGTCCTGGGTCATCGCGTCGCCGCCGTGGGCCGCCAGCGCGCTGAACGAGCGGTTCGAGGCGGCGATCTCGGGGAATCCGGGGCGGAACGCCACGCGGATGAACAGGACGGGCACGTCGTGCGCGCGGGCCGCGGCGACGGCGCGGGCGGCGGCCTCGACGACGCCGGGCGTCGCGATCCGGTCGACGATGCCGTTCTGGAAGTCCATGACGAGGAGTGCGGTGGGCATGCGGATCAACTTAGTCAGTTTCAACTGATCAGTCCATCCTGATGGGATTGGGCTCGCTCAGCGGCGCGAGAACTCCGACGCCCGCCGGACCAGGTCCGGGTCTGGAGTGACACCGGTGTACAGCGCGAACTGCTCGGCCGCCTGCAGGGCGATCACCTCGGCGCCCGTGATCACCGGGATCCCGGTGGCGCGAGCCCGCGCGATCAGTGGCGTCTCCGGTGGCATCGCGACCACGTCGAAGACGGTCGCGGCCGCGTCGACCGCCTCAGCGGGGAACGGCAGATCGCCTGCGTCCGGCCCGCCCGCCATGCCGATCGGCGTCGCGTTCACCAGTACCTTCGCTGCCGTGGGCGGCTCGGGGGCGTGCCGGAAGCCGTACGCCGCGGCCAGCGCCTCGCCGGTCTCGGCGTTTCGCGCGACCACCGTGACGTCGGTGAAACCGGTGTCGCGCAGCGCCGCGACCACAGCCTTCGCCATGCCACCCGCACCTGCCACCGCCGCCGGGAGGGACGGGTCGACCTCGTGGCTGCGCAGGAGCTTCACCACGGCCGAGTAGTCGGTGTTGTAGGCGCGCAGCACCCCTGCGTCGTTGACGATGGTGTTCACCGAGTCGATCGCGGCCGCCGACGGTTCCAGCACGTCAACCAGCTCGATAACGGCCTCTTTGAACGGCATCGAGATGGCGCAGCCCCGGATCCCGAGCGCCCGTACGCCGCCGATCGCGGCCGGCAGGTCGGTGGTGGTGAATGCTTTGTAGATGTAGTCCAGTCCCAGTTCCCGGTAGATGTAGTTGTGGAACCGGGTACCGATGTTGCTCGGCCGACCGGATAGTGACATGCACAGCCGGGTGTCGCGATTGGGCATGGTGATCGAGGAGTCGTCAGGCACCGATCCAGGGTAATCGGGAACCGATGGCACATTCGGTGCGTCCAATGGGTGTGGGGTCTGGTATCGAGTTCACGGATTTCGGCGGGTGGTCGACCGCGGAGGTGCGCGCGCTCGCTCGCTCACTGGACGGCGAGGCGATCGCTGCCGATGCGCGGGCCGTCGGCGCGGCAGGGGAGCGCCTGGTCGACAGCCTGGCCCAGCTCGAGGCCGACGTGGCCGCGCTCCGGGAGCGATGGACGGGGACCGCGGCAGACGGTGCGTTCACCCGGATCGAGCGGTACGTCTCGGAGTCCTACGACGCCGGCGGCTCGGCCGCTGCGCTGTCCGGAGCGGTCGACGCTCTGGCGGCGGTGGCCGACAGCACGCACACCTCGTTCGCCGACCTCGCTGCGTCTCTGTCTCCGTGGCGCGAGATCCGGGAGGCTCACCGCGCGGCCGTCGCGGCCGCGCTCCGAACCGGTTACTCGACGCCGATCGCCGACGTCGACTCGACGCTGTCCACCCACCCCCTCGTGACGATGCCGGCATTCGAGCGCCTGGTGGGCGGGCGCGTCCCGTCCGATTCCGCGGCGACGACGGCGGCCGCCGGCGGGCGCGACGACGTCCCGGTGCTCGCGGGCGCGGCGCCCGGCGTGGACTCGGCAGCGACTGGAACGGAACCGGCTGGCGGTACTCCTGCGCGGGGTCGGCCGGACGCTGGCACGAAGGTCGGCGCCGACGGGCGCGCCGGGAAGGCGACGCCAGGTGCCGTGCGGTCGGCGGGCGCGGGGGCGGAGCGCTCGGGAACCGCTGGTGGTGGCGCCGCGGTTGCGAGTGGGGGCGAGAGCGCCCCCACGGGGTATCAAGGGACGTCGCACATCCGTACCGGTGGTGAGGCCACAGGTGTAGGGCTGGGGGCGGACCGGTCACGCGCGATCGACTCCGCGGGTGACGACGATGCGGGTCACCCGCTGCCGTTGCTCGCGTCGGCGTCGCAGCCGCGAACGGGGTGGGCGGGTGCTTCGGGAGGACATGGATCAGGACTGGTATCCGGGGGCACGGGACGGGCCTCGGCGGCGTCGCCGTTCGGGCTGCGGGCCGAGCCGCGAGGCGTCGCCACCGCTCCGTCCCCGCCCCTGAGCGCAGGCCCGGGTGAGGCGCCCGGTGCCCGCCCGCCCGGCGCGGCGTCTGCGGCCCGGCCGTCGGCTGCGCCCATGGCGGTACCGCCCGCGGCTGCGGGCAGGTCGGGCACCCGCGACGCCGAGCATCGCGCGCCCGGTTACCTGATCGGCCGGGAGAACGGTGAGGAGGTGGTGGGGGAGTTGCCGCTGGTGGGGCCGACCGTCATCGGCGACTGGCGGCGTTGAGCGCGGCGACCAGTGCGGGCAGGGCCGTTGCGGCCGTAGCGCGCCAGGACACCGTCGCGTGCTCGCTGAGCGCTGTTTCGTCGGGGTTGATCTCGATCACGGGAATGCCGTTCGCCAGTGCGAGCTCAGGCAGGCGCGCCGCTGGGTACACCACACCGGAGGTGCCGATCGCGAGTACCACATCGGCCCCGAGTATCGCAGCCTCGGCGTGGCCCCAGGCGTCCACGGGCAGCGGCTCGCCGAACCACACGACGCCGGGCCGCACCTCTGATCTGCAGTGCACACACGTGGGCGGTGACAGACGCAGCGACTCCGGGGTGGGGTCGGCCTGGTCGGCGTCGGCCTGGCCGGGACCGTCTGCCGCTACCCCGTCTGCCACTGCCTCGTCCGCCACTGCCTTGTCCGCCGTGCCGGCATCGATCGCTCCGGCGCCGTGGCTGCGCACCGCATCCGGCCCGAGGTAGGGCGTGCCGCAGTGTCGGCATCGGGGTGCGAACAAGCTGCCGTGCAGGTGCGCGGTCACCGGCGATCCCGCACGCTCGTGCAGGTCGTCGACGTTCTGCGTGACGATCCCCATCGCCGAACGCTCGGCCAGCAGCGCCAAGGCGATGTGCCCGTCGTTCGGCTCGGCGATCCTGGCGAGGCGGGCGCGATGTTGACACCACCCCCACACCAGCGCCGGGTCGCGGGACCAGGCGTCGACGCTCGCCAGATCCGCCGCCGAGTAGCGCTCCCAGAGGCCGGTCTGCGCGTCGCGGAATGTCGCGATCCCCGACTCGGCGCTCATCCCCGCGCCGGTGAAGGCGGTGACAGCTCCCGCGGTGCGCGTCAGCTCGATGACTCGGTGTGGGACGGCGACCGGGGCGGGCCGAGCCGAGGGGTACATGCGATCAGGTTAGTGGGGTCCGGGATCGGGGTGGCGATTCTGAACACACAGCGCCGCGCCACCTCCCGCTGCCGCGCGTGGCCCGAGGCTCGACGGCGGGCACAGGGGACACGCGCGGCACCCGACTGTTAACCCCGGATCGCAGATAACGATTCAATAACGATTGCTACCGGCTAGGAACTTCGCTGTTCTCAACCCCGGGTCACTTGAACAGCGTGGATTCATTCGTGTATCAGCGCCCAATACACCGGTGAATCGATATGAATAACTTACTGGCGGGTATACCCACCGGTCACATTTGCGCACGTCAGAGGCGGTGTGGAAACTGTGCTTCCATGGATCGCGGCACGACGGGGTGCCCTGACCGAATACGGCCGCGCCGGCGCGGTGAATGGATCATTGCCCAAGGAGCTTCATGACTGTCGACGACTACGTAACCGCCTCCGCCCGTGTGGGAAAGCACCCTCGCAACAACGACGCATTGGTGGATCGGCTGTCGAGCGGCGAGCAGTACGCGTTGATCTTCGGCGGCCAGGGCGGCGGCTGGTTGTCCGGCATGATCTCGTTGCTCGAGCAGACCGGCCTGGCCGACGACCCCGAGTACCGCGAGATCTTCGACGGCATCCTCGACCGCAGCGAGCAGGTACTGGCGCCGGTCGCTGCCGAGTTGCTCCGCGCCCAGGGCTCGGCGTTCGCCCCGATGCAGTGGCGGCAGATGAGCATCGAGATCGCAGAGCAGGAGAGCGCCGACGAGGACGACCCGGCGCCTCGTCGCCGCCCCCAGCTCCCCGACGTCGACGGTGCCGTGCTCTCGGTGCCCGGCGTCCTGTTCAGCCAATTGATCGCGCTCTACGCGCTCGAAGCCCAGGGACTCGATCCCTGGGACGTGCCGCCGGTCGCGGTGATCGGCCACTCGCAGGGGCAGCTCGCGGTGGAGGCGTTCGCCTCCCGCGGCTCGGAGGGCGACCTGTTGGCCATCGCCCGCCTGATCGGTGCGGCCGGTCGGATCGTCGCTCGCCGCCGGGGCATCGTCGCGCTCGGCGCAGGGCGTCCCATGCTCGCAGTGGCGGGCGTCCGCGAGGAGCGGCTGCGCGCTCTGCTCGCCGAGTTCAGCGCCACCGTCGCGTTCGACGCGTGCGTCCCTGTGCTCGCCGTCCGCAACTCCCGCAACGCGTTCGTGCTCACCGGTTCACCCAAGTTGCTGGCCGGGTTCCGGCAGTTCTGCGAGTCCGTCGCCGAAGTCGAGGAGGCCGAGCGTAAGGCCAAGCTCACGGGCGGCACACCGTTCGCGCCGCGGTTCGAGTACATCGGCGTGGACATCGGTTTCCACCACCCGGCCCTCGCCGATGCCGTCACGATGGTCCGCGAATGGGCGCTGCGGTGCGGCCTCGACGGCGAGCGCGCTGCGCGGCTGGCGGCCGGCGTCCTCGTGGAGCCGGTCGACTGGGTCAGCGAGGTGGAGGGTGCCATCGGTGCTGGTGCGCGCTGGCTGATCGACCTCGGCCCGGACGATCTCGCCACCCGACTCGCCTCCGCGCCTGCGCGCGGTCGCGGCGTCGGGATCATTCCGGCGACGACGCTGCGCGGCGCGCGCAACATCTTCTCGCCGGGCGGCGTCCCCGAACTCCCGCGCGCGTGGTCGACGTACGCCCCCAAACTGGTCGAGCTGCCCGACGGCCGCCGGGTCCTGTCGACCCGCTTCACGGAACTCACCGGGCGCAGCCCCATGCTGCTGGCCGGAATGACCCCCACCACGGTCGACCCCGCGATCGTCGCCGCGGCCGCCAACGCCGGCCACTGGGCCGAGTTGGCGGGCGGCGGCCAGGTCACCGAGCCGATCTTCGCCGCCAACATGGCGCGCCTGACCGAGTTGCTCGAGCCCGGCCGCAGCGCGCAGTTCAACGCGCTGTTCCTCGACCCGTACCTGTGGAAGCTGCAGCTCGGAGGCAAGCGCCTGGTGCAGAAGGCCCGCGCCGCGGGTGCCCCCATCGACGGGGTCGTGATCAGTGCCGGTGTGCCGGAGCTGGAAGACGCCACCGCTCTGGTCGACGAGTTGATCGAGGCGGGTATCGGCTACGTCGCGTTCAAGCCCGGCACCGTCGAGCAGATCCGCCAGGTCGCCCGCA
>CAJCHX010000787.1 GCA_903970215.1 Acidobacteriaceae bacterium | reverse complement strand
CTGGGAGGAGGTGGTGACGTCGAACGCGATGGTGCGGATCGGCGTGAGACTGCGCAGGTCGTCGGACATGCGGCCCTGGCCGAGCGTCAGGTCGAGGCCGCGGGGGAAGCGCGCGGAGCCGCTCGCGAGGATGTTCGTCTGGTTGAGCGTGGAGTGCCAGGCACCGTCGCGCTTCGTGTACGACGTGAGGGTCGAGACCTTCTGGCCGCTCGCGAAGTGCTTCTGCTTCGGGGTCGGCGCCGAGAATGCGATGTCGACACTGCCGTTGTCGCCCGCGATCCGTACGGTCGTGCGGGTGTCGTCGATATCGACGTCGAGGTCGGTCACCCACTTGGGGAAGCCGTACCCGTCGTGACCGCGCACCTGGGCGATCTCGGTGTTGACGGGGAGCGAGAGCACGTACGAATGCAGGTGGTCGTCACCCAGGGCGGAGGCCAGGTCGGCCAACCCGAGTCCGCCGTGGCGAGCGGGGCGCACCGCGACCCCGACGGCCGCCTCGGTGTAGAAGTCGATGTCGCACACGTCGTAGCGGAAGAACACCAACGACACGAGGCCGAGGCCGGGTGCGATCTCGAGCGGAGCGAGCTCGCTCGGGATCCGCTTCCGGATCGCGCTGCTCGGGGCGATCATCGTCAACCGTGCCGAGGACATCGCGTAGTAGAAGTTGGGTGTACGCGTCGCGCCGATCGGCGACTGGACCTCCGTCTTGGGGAGTGTGCGGAAGAAGTCGACGCCCGGAACCCGTGGGTCGGCGGCCACCATATCGAGCGGGGCGGCCATCCGGTATCGGTCGAACAAGCCGCCCCTCGGTACCGCGACGGTCCGGCCGCCTAGATCGACCTCGATGGTGTTCTGCTCGGTGGAAGTCACTGATCACTCCTTAGCTCGACGGCTGATGTGTGCACTGCTCACATCAGAGTAGGGCGCAGTGTCAACACTTAGCCGCGGATTCTTCCCGTCACACGTCAGATGCGGGTTCAGCGCGGCGCGGACCACCCGCCCCACCCGGGCCGCCATCTCCGTCGGGGTGCTGCCGGCGAACTTGCCGTCCAGATGCAGGAAGGCCAAGCCGTGGACCAGCGACCACACGGCGACCGACGCCGCCTCGAGATCGGGGGCGAGCACGACCCGCCGGACGAGCGCCTCCAGATACAGCTCGATCTCGCCGGCCGCGGCTTGCCGGGCGGCATCGTCGGGGTCGCAGGGTTCCGCGAACATGGCGCGGAACAGCCCCGGCCTGACCACTGCGAACCGCACATACGCCACCGCGATCGCGGCGAGATCGTCGGGTGTTCGCGGGACGGGGTGCGCCCGATTCAGCGCGTCGATCAGCTGCCGGTACCCCTCGGTCGCGACTGCGGACAGCAGGGCCGTGCGATCGCTGAAGTGCCGGTACGGCGCCGCAGGCGACACGCCCGCACGGCGCGCGGCCGCCCGCAGCGACAGGCTCGACCCGCCGCCGTCCTCGTCCAGCAGCTCGATCGCTGCGCGGATCAACGCTTCCGGCAGGTCGCCGCGGTGATACGGCGTGGTCGTCATGGTTCGAGCCTCCCATCGTGTTGACACCGCTTACATGTCACTATAGTGTAAGCGGCGCTTACTTCGCGAGCCCACTCACCAACGTCCACGTACCAGCAGAATCGAAAGGCGCCCGATCGAGATGTCCACCACCGCAGACCTATTCACGCCGATCACCCTCCGCTGCGGGCAGGTTCTGCCCAACCGGCTCGCCAAGGCCGCGATGGAGGAGGGGATGGCCGCCGAGGGACAACTGCCGACCGACGGACTCATCGCGCTGTACCGCCGGTGGGGCGCCGGAGGGACCGGGGTGCTGATCACCGGGAACGTGATGGTGCACGCAGAGGCGCTCACCGGGCCCGGCGGCGTAATCCTCGACGCGGACTCACCGCTCGAACGCTTCACCGCGTGGGCCGCGGCAGGCAAGGCCGGCGGCGCCGCGATGTGGATGCAGATCAGCCACCCCGGCCGACAGGTCCAGGCCAAGATGCCGGGCGTCACCTGGGGTCCGTCCGACAAGGCCGTCGACGTGGGCAGGCACTCCAAGAACTTCGGGCGCCCCACCGCGATGACGCCGGCACAGATCGCCGACACCGTGACGCGGTTCGCGACCACCGCGAGGCGCGCCGAGCAGGCCGGTTTCGACGGAGTCGAGATCCACGCCGCCCACGGCTACCTGCTCTCGCAGTTCCTCTCGCCGCTGGTGAACACCCGCACCGACGACTGGGGCGGTTCGCTCGAGAACAGGGCGCGGCTGCTGCTGGACATCGTGCGAGAGGTTCGCGCCGCGGTCTCGCCCACGTTCGCCGTGGCAGTCAAGCTCAACTCCGCCGACTTCCAACGCGGCGGATTCGACGCCGACGATGCACGCAGGGTGATCGACATGCTCGCCCCGCTCGGCGTCGACGTCGTCGAGCTCTCCGGCGGAGATCGGAAGAGCACACGTCT
>CAJCHX010000786.1 GCA_903970215.1 Acidobacteriaceae bacterium | reverse complement strand
GGTAGTAACGGGAGAACTGCTTCTCCATGACGCCGTACAGGAAGCGCGCCTTCTGCTTCTCCTGCAGCTGGAGCAGGTACTCGCTCTCCTTGATCCGCGCGCGGCCGTGCTGGCCCGGCGGGTAGGGGCGACGCTCGAACGCCTGATCGCCGCCGACGAGGTCGACGCGCAGGCGACGGGACTTACGGGTGACAGGGCCGGTATAACGAGCCATTTTTCTTTTCTCCTACCTTCCCTTTAGACCCGGCGCCGCTTCGGCGGACGGCAGCCGTTGTGCGGCTGCGGCGTGACGTCGGAGATCGTCCCGACCTCGAGGCCCGCGGCCTGCAGCGAGCGGATCGCGGTCTCGCGGCCCGAACCCGGACCCTTGACGAAGACGTCGACCTTCTTGACGCCGTGCTCCTGCGCCTTGCGGGCAGCGCTCTCGGCGGCCAGCTGCGCAGCGAACGGGGTGCTCTTGCGCGAACCCTTGAAGCCGACGTGGCCCGAGCTGGCCCACGAGATCACGTTGCCGTTGGGGTCGGTGATCGAGACGATGGTGTTGTTGAACGTGCTCTTGATGTGGGCGTTGCCGTGCGGGACGTTCTTCTTCTCGCGACGACGCGAAGCGCCCTTCTTCGCACCGGTGGCGGCGCGCGACTTCGGAGGCATTACTTCTTCTTTCCGGCGATGGTCTTCTTCGGACCCTTACGGGTGCGAGCGTTGGTCTTGGTGCGCTGACCACGGACGGGCAGGCCACGACGGTGGCGGATGCCCTGGTAGCACTGGATCTCGATCTTGCGTCGGATGTCCGCCTGCACCTCGCGGCGCAGGTCACCCTCGACCTTGTACTCGTTGGACTCGATGAATTCGCGGAGCTTGGTCAGATCCTCGTCACTCAAGTCCTTGCTGCGCAGGTCCGGGCTCACGCCGGTTGCGTCCAGAATCTCGTGTGCGCGGGTACGGCCGATGCCGTAGATGTAGGTCAGTGCGATCTCCATGCGCTTCTCGCGCGGGAGATCGACACCCATGAGACGTGCCATTGCGGCTGTTTCCTTCTGTTCGCGGAGGTGTGCTCCCCGTCCGTCCTCGGTGGTCCCGGCGCTTTCACGCCGGCCGAGGCCCCAGCCTCCGTGCCGGGGGTAGGCGAGGGCTCGAGTGCCCTCGCTGGTGCGGGGAGGTCATCTGTCTTCGTCCAAGCGGAATCCGCTTCGAAGTGCTACTGCTAGCCCTGGCGCTGCTTGTGGCGCAGGTTCTCGCAGATCACCATGACCCGACCGTTACGCCGGATCACCTTGCACTTCTCGCAGATCGGCTTGACGCTCGGGTTGACCTTCACGTCAGTCCAATCGATCTGTTCGGTTGTCGCGCTGACCCGGGGCGGGTCGGCGCCGTCTGCACGCCGAGCGAACGCCGGTGTGCGGTACGCTGCGCGCACGAGAAAACTCGCGTGCGCACGCGACGATCCAGTGTACGCGCGACAGCGGCGCATGCCCAAATCGACTGTCACTCGAACGGGCCGCCGCCGAGGTGCTACGTTCTCGTTCGTTACGGCAACGGCGGGCGGCCTCGCGAGCCCGGTCGTCGCTCGGCCACGACAGACAGGGTGACCATGCTGAATCTGCACCTCCGCCGGACACGCCGCGCTGTGGCGCTGGCCGCGGCCACAGCGGCGCTGGCCGCTACCGCGGCCGCCCCTGCGTCCGCGGCGGCCCAGCGGGTGTTGGTCGCACCGGGCGCCGAGATCGCCGTGATCGCCCAGCGGCTGGGGCCGCACAGTGCCAACGTCAACCAGTGCACCATCGGATTCATCGCGACCACGGCCACCGGCCGCAAGGTGGCGATCACGGCGGGACACTGCGGGACCACGGGCGAGCAGGTGGCCGTGAAGGATCTCAGTGGCGGCAACGCGCTGATCGTCGTCGGCACGGTGGCACACTCGTCCAACCCGCCCACCAAGAAGGGCCCGAACGGCCAACTCGAGGCCGCCGACCCCAACGTGCCCGACTGGGCGACGATCGCATTCGTCCGCGGGGTCCCGATCATCGACGCCGCCGGCCCCGTCCACCCCACGATGGTGGGCCGCGCCCACATCGGTGACCCCGTGTGCCACCAGGGCATCACCACCGGTTGGCGCTGCGGCCACGTGGTCGACGTTTCGGGCCACCGCGTCCTGACGGACATCCCGCTGCGCCCTGGAGACAGCGGCGGTCCGTTCGTACGGATGACCGACGGCGCGGCGCTCGGCATCGCCAGCACCTCCGATCGGCCCGTGAGTAACAAGGGCAAGGAGTATTCGGAGTTCAACGACCTGGGCTCCATCCTCGGTCAGGCGGGCCTGACCCTCGCCACCTAGCGGGCCGCTCACTCCAAGCCGACAGAACCGACCAGACAGAACGTGAGGGCCACCCCGGTTGGGGCGGCCCTCACGTTTGACGTTCGTCTGCTGCGCGGGTCTACTTGTAGCGGTAGACGATCCGGCCGCGGCTGAGGTCGTAAGGAGACAGTTCGACCACGACGCGATCCTCGGGGAGGATCCGGATGTAGTGCTGACGCATCTTCCCACTGATGTGCGCAAGCACCTTGTGGCCGTTCTCCAGCTCGATGCGGAACATTGCGTTCGGCAGCGGCTCGACCACCCGGCCTTCTACCTCGATGGCTCCGTCCTTCTTGGCCATACCCTCCACAATCCTGTGAGTAAAGAACCCCTGCACCGGTACGCGACTGCCACCGGGATACGCAGGGACGGCAGAGATTGCCGCACTATCCACCCATTCTACGCGTCGGGGAGGTTCTCACCAAAAGCGCCCGGCTCCGTCACCAGGTCGAGTGCGAGTGCGACCGAGTCCGGGACGAAGTCCTCGGGGTGCGCAGCGACGGCGCCGGCCAGCTCGGCCACCGTCATCCAGCCGCCGTCGGCCACCTCCTCGGGCTGCCACGTGACGACGCCGTCGTACACGCACGTGTAGTGGAAGCAGACGAACCTCGTCACCGCGTCCTCGTACGAGCGGACGGCCACCGCGCGCAGCGGTACCCCGTGCACGCCGAGTTCCTCGAACGCCTCCCGCGCCGCACCCTCGTCGGGCTCCTCCCCCGCCAGCAACACTCCGCCGCAACAGAAGTCGCGCAGGCCCGGATACACATCCTTGGTGGCGGTGCGCCGGTGCACATAGATCCGACCGGAGGAGTCGAACACCAGGATCGCGGTGGTGCCGTGCCGCAGGTTCTCCGCCCGCACCCGCGATCGTGGCGCGGCACCGACCGCAGCGCCCGCATCGTCGAACAACGCGACCACCTCGTCGCTCGGACTCGCGTCACCCGTTGTTCGACCGTCCGCCACAGTGCCACCTCCTATATATCGCGGCCACCTCCTGTATATCGCGCGCTTCTCCTGTATATCGCGCGCACAGTAAGGAGGTCAGTCTGATCGAAACCCTTCCTGGCGTGCCCGGAATGCGGTTGCATTCGGCCATGACGAACCCCGACAGCTCCGCCTGGCATTTCGAGACCGCACAGATCCATGCCGGACAGTCACCCGACTCCGCCACCAACGCCCGCGCGCTCCCGATCTACCAGACCACCTCGTACACGTTCGACAGCACCGACCACGCGGCTGCGCTGTTCGGACTGGCCGAGCCGGGCAACATATACACCCGCATCATGAATCCCACCCAGGACGCCGTGGAGCAGCGGATCGCTGCGCTCGAGGGCGGCGTCGCCGCGCTGCTGCTGTCGTCGGGGCAGGCAGCCGAGACGCTGACGATCCTCAATCTCGCCTCCGCGGGTGATCACATCGTCTCCAGCCCCTACCTCTACGGCGGTACCTACAACCTGTTCCACTACACGCTGCCCAAGCTGGGCATCGAGGTCGCCTTCGTCGAGGACCCGGACGATCTCGAGCAGTGGCGCGCCGCCATCCGCCCCAACACGCGCGCGTTCTTCGGCGAGACCATCGCGAACCCGCGCGGCCACGTCCTGGATCTGGAGGGCATCTCGTCGGTCGCACACGAGAACGGCCTGCCGCTGATCGTCGACAACACCGTGGCCACCCCGTACCTCCTGCGACCGCTCGAGCACGGCGCCGACATCGTGGTGCACTCGGCGACCAAGTACCTCGGTGGTCACGGTGCCGCGATCGCGGGCGTCATCGTGGACGGCGGCACATTCGACTGGACCCAGGGCCGCCACCCGGGTTTCACCACGCCCGACCCGTCCTACCACGGTGTGGTGTTCGCCGATCTGGGTGCGCCCGCCTTCGCCCTCAAGGCGCGGGTGCAGCTGCTGCGCGACCTCGGGCCTGCGGTCGCGCCGTTCAACGCGTTCCTGATCGCGCTGGGTACCGAGACCCTGAGCCTGCGGGTCGAGCGGCACGTCGAGAACGCTACGAAGGTCGCACAGTTCCTGCAGAACACCGACGGCGTGACCGAGGTGTACTACCCGGGCCTCGCGTCGTCACCGTCGCACGCCCGGGCGCAGGAGCTGCTGCCGAAGGGGGCCGGCGCGATCGTCAGCTTCGAGCTGGCCGGCGGGGTCCCGGCGGGCAAGGCGTTCGTGGACGCACTACAGCTGCACAGCCACGTCGCCAACATCGGCGACGTGCGGTCACTGGTGATCCATCCCGCGTCCACGACCCACTCGCAGCTGACCGAGCAGGAGCAGCTCGAGGCCGGCGTGACGCCGGGCCTGGTGCGCCTGGCGGTCGGGATCGAGCACATCGACGACATCCTCGCCGACCTCGAGGTCGGCTTCGAGGCGGCCGCGAAGGCCGGCTCGGTCGCGGCGGCGGTCTGACGTGACGGCCCCGGCACTGGTCCAGCGCATCCTCCCGGCTCGGCCCGGCGTGCCCACGCGCGCGCCCCAGGCCGACGGTGGCGGGCGCCCGGACCAGGCCGGGACGTGGCGCGCGTTCTGGGTGACCGCCGTACAGCGCGGGATCACCTGAGGCGGCCCGCGCGCGTGAGTGGGGGCCGATGTCAGGATTACCCCCGTGACAGTGACAGAACAGCCGATCGGCCGCCCCCGCATCGTCATCGAGCGCCGCGGCATC
>CAJCHX010000785.1 GCA_903970215.1 Acidobacteriaceae bacterium | reverse complement strand
ACCAGTCCTGGCGGTGCTCGAGGTCCCGACGTTGGCCGACGCGGTCGGCGTCGTCAACGCCAGCCGGTACGGCAACGGGACCTCGATCTTCACCGAGTCCGGCGCGGCGGCGCGGAGGTATCGCGTCGACGTGGAAGTCGGCATGGTCGGCATCAACGTTGGGGTCGCGGCGCCGGTGGCTTTCTTCCCGTTCTCAGGCTGGAAAGACTCGTTCTTCGGTGACCTCCACGCTCATGGCGCCGACGCGATCGAGTTCTTCACCCGGAAGAAGACCGTGACCTCGCGCTGGTTCGCGGAGTCCGAGGTCGGCCGCTTCTTCGTCGAGTAGACGGCGGATCGCCTGAAAGGCTTCAGGCAGCGACCGGCGCGCGGCCGGGTTGCGCGCCGAGGTGACCGAGCGCGCTGGACAGCTCTGCGCAGGCGTCGCGCAGGAAAGGTGCCGCCGCCTGCATCGCCGGCACGTCAAACCGATCGCCCGGGCCCGACACCGTGATCGCTCCAGTCACGCCTGCGGCCGAGAATACGGGCGCAGAAAGGCCTCCGACTCCGGCGGTGCGATCCCCGACAGCGCACAGATAGCCGGCTTCCCGCGCTTCGACCAATCGGATGCTGATGGGCTTGGTGTCCCAGCCCTCAGACCCAGCCCAGGAGAGGACGTCGGAGATCTCGTCCTCAGGAAGGAACGCGAGCATGACCTTGCTGGTGGTGCCGGCGTATAGCGGCAATGTTTCCCCGAGCGGAACCACCCGCCGAACGGGAAGGTTGCTCTCGATTGAATCAATGCACACTCGGTGACGCAGATGTCGGATATGCAGGCTCACTGTCTCCGAGGTCTCCACTGCGATCCGCTCGAGGATCGGACGGGCCGACTCCCGGATGTTGACGCGCTGGATGACGGTCGCGGAAAGGGCGATGAGGCCGGGGCCCACGGTGTACCGCCGACCGTCTGGCTCGCGCTCGAGCATGGAATACTTGACGAGGGACTGCACGAGCCGATATGTCGTTGCCTTGTTAAGGCCTGACGCATTGCCGAGCTCGGCAAGCGCCATCGGCTCCTCGCTTCGGGCGGCGATGAGGAGCAGTTCTAATGCGCGATCGGCTGTCTGTGCACTTTGCGGCATGTGTTGTATCGACGCGAATATTAGAGCACCGACCGGCGGCGCGACTTTAAGCTGTCGAGCCGACTGCAGGTCGACCAGAGACCGCCCGGCCCGTTCCCGGCGCGGCGATGACCTCGCCGTCTCGAACGATGATGGATCCCCGCCTGATCGTGAGGACGGGCCATCCACGCATCTTCCAACCATCGTAGATCGAGAAGTCCGAGCGTGAGTCCGAGTCGGCGCTGTCGACGGTCGCCTCGCGGTCAAGATCGACGAGCACCAGATCGGCGTCCGCGCCGGGAGCGATTGCGCCCTTGCGCGGCGCAAGTCCAAGAATCTGCGCTGGATTGCCCGACAGCACCTCGACGATACGGCGCAACGGGATGCCGCGACGGTGATGCCCTTCAGAGACCATGACCGGGAGCAGCGTGTTCACGCCCGGAAAGCCGGCACTGGCTGTCCATACTGGACCCTGCTTTTTGGCGCGGGGCCGTGAGTTATGGTCGGAACCGACGGCGACAATCGACCCGTCGGCAATCGCGGACCACAGCGCCTCGCAGTCGTCGTCCGCGCGAAGGGGGGGATTGACCTTGGCCAGGGAGCCGATCGGGGAGAGCGCCGTATGGGTCAGGTAGTGAGGACACGTCTCGACATAGATGGTCGAGCCGTCGCCGCGCTGTCGAGCGATGACGTCGAGCGCCAAACGCGAGGTGACGTGCGGCAAGTACATCCGGCAGCCAGTCACGCGGGCGAACAGCAGCGCGGTGAAGATGTCATGGGCCTCGGCAAAATCCGGGCGCGCGTCGCTGTAGGCCGCAAGCTCTTCCCGTCCGGTTGAGATGACCTCGGCCGTCAGCCGCCAGATCGTCTCGATGTTCTCCGGATGAACAGCGATCAACGCACGCGGATCGGCCGCCACCGCGCGGCACAAAGCGAAGAAAAAGCCGGTGTCGGTTCCCTCGACCCCCATGTAGGCGCCCTCACGGCCTTTGAAATTGGCGAAGTATTTGAACGTCTCGATTCCGTGCTCGGCGATATAACGCGGGAGCTCCGAGAGATGTTCCTCGTTCATGATGATCGGCGAAGTGACCCAGTCGATGACTGACTGCGCAGCGGCGCGGGCCCGCTCCTCCGGCTCCTCCAGCGTGTAACTGCGGGTGCTCTGGATGTAGTTGCGCACGGTGGTGATCCCGCCCTGCGCGGCGGCGCGGCTCTCGGTCTCCCAGTCGTCCGGGTGGCCCAGCCCGAAGTGGACGTGAGGGTCCACGATCCCGGGGAGCACGTGAAGCCCGGAGGCGTCGATCACCTCCTCAGCATCCGCCCGCTCCCCGGGAGCAAGCACCGCGGCAATGTGCTGACCGCTGATGGCGACGTCGCAGGCGAGTGGGTCACGTCCGGGCAGCAGCACCTTGCCGCCCCGTACGAGCAATTCGTAGGTCATGCCAACACCCCGGGGGTGAGGGCGCCGAGGTAATCCAGCGCTCGGCTGAGCGTGATGACGTCGGCGTACTTGGACTGCAGATCGAACAGGTTGACCGCGTGGATCAACTCGGAACGGTCATAGACGCATTCCTCGACCACCGCACAGTGAAAGTTGTAGGCAAAGGCATCGACCGCCGAGGCTCTGACACAGCCGCTGGTCGTGCATCCGGCCAGGATCAGGCTGTCGATGCCAAGGTCGATCAGGTGGCTGACCAGAGCGGTGCCAAAGAAAGCACTGGGATGTCGTTTGGGTATGAGCAGGTCGCCAGCCTCGGGAGCGATTTCGGAGACGAATGCGTAGCCACGCTGCGCCACGCTCATCAGCGAGGGAATCTTGGTCCCGGTTCGCCCTGAGTCATGCTCGCCCTTGGGGGCCACGTGGGGATAGATGACGGGAACGCCGGTCGCGCGTGCGGCCGCGAGCAGCGGCGCGATCGACGCCACCGCATCCCAGCCGGCCTGACCGCAGCTGGTGCGGTAGTGACGCTCGAGAGACTCGCGCAGGGGCGCCGGCTCGTCGCCCACAGTGCGGTACTGAACATCGATGACGAGGATGGCTGGCCGAGCGCCGAGACCCGCCGGTTG
>CAJCHX010000784.1 GCA_903970215.1 Acidobacteriaceae bacterium | reverse complement strand
CGGCGTCGCGCGCGTCGACACCGGCCGCCGGTAGCGACGGAGCTGCTCGCCACCGGACCGCGACACGCCCCGATACCTCGAAAGGGTGTCGACCGGTTGACACCCTGGCTATCATGGCGATAGTGCCTGGCGAGTAGCCTTGAGCACAGACTCCGGTTCCACCTTCGTCGGACACTCGAATCCCATCCAGGCGATTCGGTAGACGGGCCTCGAGCATCGCTGGGGCAGACGTCCCCGTACCTCGGTCACGGGGACCGGAGCGACACGATTGCACCAAATTTCGTGGCACCCATACCCCGCCCACCGCGCCGCTGTGCGGCACCGTCGGCGGCGGGCCGGGCCCACGCCCCGCCTGCGCGACGATGCAGTGCGGGGAGATGAAAGGACATCCGTGACGGAAACGGACCTGCTCACCACCCCGGCCGAGGGCGCATTGGATGCGCCCGCTGCCGCCAGCACCCGGCGCGCCGACGAGCGTCGCCGGTCCGGGCTGAACGGGATGGTCCTCGCCGAGCTGCGCGCCATTGCTGGCGACCTCGGCATCAAGGGGATCTCGGGCATGCGTAAGGGGGACCTGATCGCCGCGATCACCGCCCAGCAGGGTGGCGGCGCCGCCCCGGAGGCCCCAGCCGCCCCGCGCACCCGCGCGGTGCGCCACTCGAAGGCGGAGGCAGTGACGCCTGCCGAGACGCCGGATCGGGTGGAGGCGGCCGCCGCGAGTGTGGCGCCTGCGGCCGAGACCGCCCCGTCGTCGCCGGTAGCGGCTTCGCCGGCTCCGGCCGACGCTCCGGCTCCGGCTCCGGAAGCCGCTCCCGCAGCCGAGTCGGCGCCCACTCCGGACGCGCCCGCCGCGGAGGCATCGACCCAGGATGCGCCCGCCCAGGGCGATGCGGCGGAACCGCGCCGCGAGCGGACCCAGCGCGAGCAGGGCGACGCCTCCCGGCGTCAGCAGAACCGCGCCGACCGTCAGCAGGGGGAGCGCCAGCAGGGCGAGCGCCAGCAGGGCGACCGTCAGCAGGGGGAGCGTCAGCAGGGCGAGCCCCGCAGCCGCCGCCAGAACGGCGGCAACCAGCAGGGCGGTAACCAGCAGGGCGGTAACCAGCAAGGCGGAAACCAGCAAGGCGGAAACCAGCAGGGCGGGGCGAACGCCGGCGAGGGCCAGCGCGGCGAGAGCCAGCGCAACCAGAACCAGGGCGGGCCGAAGTCGAACGCGCAGAACAACAACGGCCCCGACGACGAAGAAGGCGGTCGGCGCGGGCGTCGGTTCCGCGAGCGTCGGCGTGGCCGCGACCGCAACGTTCCCGAGGGGGAGCCGCAGGTCACCGAGGACGACGTCCTGCAGCCCGTCGCGGGCATCCTGGACGTGCTCGACAACTACGCGTTCGTCCGGACCTCGGGATACATCGCCGGCCCCAACGACGTGTACGTGTCCATGAACATGGTGCGCCGCAACAACCTTCGCCGCGGCGACGCCATCACCGGCGCCGTGAAGATGCCGCGCGACGGCGAGCAGCAGAACCAGCGGCAGAAGTTCAACCCGCTCGTGCGACTGGACACCGTCAACGGCCTCGAGGTCGACGCCGCCAAGAAGCGCCCCGAGTTCAACAAGCTCACGCCGCTCTACCCCAATCAGCGGCTGCGCCTCGAGACCGCGCAGAACATCATCACCACTCGGGTGATCGACCTGATCATGCCGATCGGCAAGGGGCAGCGAGCCCTGATCTCCGCGCCGCCCAAGGCCGGCAAGACCACCATCCTGCAGGACATCGCCAACGCGATCGCCACCAACAATCCCGAGTGCTACCTGATGGTGGTCCTGGTCGACGAGCGTCCCGAGGAGGTCACCGATATGCAGCGCAGCGTGCGCGGCGAGGTGATCAGCTCGACGTTCGACCGGCCGCCGGCCGATCACACGTCGGTCGCCGAGCTGGCCATCGAGCGGGCGAAGCGGCTGGTGGAGACCGGGCGCGACGTGGTGGTCCTGCTGGACTCGATCACCCGGCTGGGGCGCGCGTACAACAACTCGAGCCCGGCGTCCGGCCGCATCCTGTCCGGCGGTATCGACTCGACGGCGCTGTACCCGCCCAAGCGGTTCCTGGGTGCCGCCCGCAACATCGAGAACGGCGGCTCGCTCACGATCATCGCCACCGCGATGGTCGAGACCGGATCGACGGGTGACACGGTGATCTTCGAGGAGTTCAAGGGCACGGGCAACGCCGAGCTCAAGCTGGACCGCAAGATCTCGGAGCGCCGGGTCTTCCCGGCCGTCGACGTGTCGCCCTCGGGCACCCGCAAGGACGAGTTGCTGATGGCGCCCGACGAGGCGGCCGTGGTCCACAAGCTGCGTCGCCTACTGACGGCGTTGGACAGCGGCCAGGCCATCGAACTGCTGATCGGCCAGCTGAAGAAGACGCGCAACAACATCGAGTTCCTGATGACCGTGCAGAAGAACAGCGGCTTCGCGGACGCGGACTGACGCCTGGCGATGGAGCCGGCATCGGCCGCCCCCTGGTTGGGACCTCGAGCCTGTTGACGACTATTGCGTCGTCTGCGCGGCGCACCCGCTGCCACCAGCACAGGACCCCGCCGCTAGCGGGCTCCGGGAATTTCGTGTCCGCCCTGGCGTTCTGGCATACTGGCTAGTCGGTTCCGGTTCACGTCTGTGTCCACGGGTGGGCACGGGGTCCATCAGCAGCAGGCGACCCGGCGACCAGAAGACGAGAAGAGGATTTCATGAAGAAGGGTATTCACCCCGAATACGTGGCGACCACCGTCCTGTGTGGTTGCGGCAACACGTTCGAGACCCACAGCACCAAGGCCGATGGTCGCATCGTGGTCGAGGTGTGCTCGCAGTGCCACCCGTTCTACACGGGCAAGCAGAAGATCCTCGACACCGGCGGCCGCGTGGCTCGGTTCGAGAAGCGCTACGGCAAGCGCGCGCCCAAGGCCGCGGCCGGCGCAGACAAGTAGCTTCGTCCCCGACGCCCGGACTGCCCGCTTCACCGCGGCCAGGCCGGGCGTCGGTGTTTTCCGAGGCCACCTCTGTCCCTTTCCACGCAAAGGATCTATTCGATGAGCAGCGCGACTCCGTCCGCGATAGACGACATCCTCGCTGAGCACGCCGGCCTGCAGCTGCAGATGTCCGACCCGGGACTGCACAACGACCCGGCGGCCGCGCGGCGCGTGGGCAAGCGGTTCGCGGAGCTCGCCCCGATCATGGCCACGTACAACCGGCTCACGGCGGCCCGGGACGACCTCGGGGCGGCGCGGGAGCTGGCGGCCGACGACGCATCCTTCGCCGACGAGGTGACTGCGCTCGAGCACCAGGTCGTCGAACTCGAGAAGCAACTCACCGACCAACTCGCCCCGCGTGACCCGCACGACGGCGACGACGTGGTGCTCGAGGTCAAATCCGGCGAGGGTGGCGAGGAGTCGGCGCTGTTCGCGGGCGATCTGGCGCGGATGTATCTGCGGTACGCCGAGCGGCGCGGCTGGAAGGTCGAGACGCTCGACGCCACCTACTCCGATCTGGGCGGATACAAGGACGCCACGTTCTCCATCAAGTCCCGCTCGGCTGCGGACGGGGTATGGGCGCGGATGAAGTTCGAGGGCGGCGTACACCGCGTCCAGCGTGTTCCCACCACGGAGAGTCAGGGCCGGATCCACACCTCCGCCGCAGGTGTGCTCGTCTACCCCGAGCCCGACGAGGTCGAGCAGGTCCAGATCGACGAGACGGACCTGCGCATCGACGTCTACCGCAGTTCTGGGAAGGGCGGCCAGGGGGTCAACACCACCGACTCCGCGGTGCGCATCACGCACCTGCCCACGGGCATCGTCGTCACCTGCCAGAACGAGCGTTCGCAGCTGCAGAACAAAGCCAGGGCGATGCAGGTGCTCGCCGCGCGGTTGCAGGCGCTCGCGGAGGAGGAGGCGGACGCGGCGGCGTCCGATTCCCGCGCCGCGCAGATCCGCACCGTCGACCGCTCCGAGCGGATCCGGACCTACAACTGGCCCGAGAACCGGATCACCGACCATCGGATCGGGTTCAAGGCGCACAACCTCGACCAGGTTCTGGACGGTGAGCTCGACGCATTGCTCGACGCGCTCGCAGCCGCCGACCGGCAGGCCCGGCTCGAGGCCGAGTGATCCTCGAGGCCGAGTGATCATGGACGGACGACCGTCCCGGCTCGCGGCGACGGGTGCCGCGCTGCTGGCTCAGTCCGGCGTCCCGTCGCCGCGCGTCGACGCGGAGCTGCTGCTCGCGCATGTCCTCGGAGTCGATCGCGGCCGGCTCATCGCCGCCGACGGCGCCACGGCGGAGCAAGCCGCCGCCTATTCCGCACTGCTCGCGAGGCGCGCCGCCCGCGAACCCCTGCAGCATCTGCTGGGTCGCGCCCCGTTCGGCCCGCTCGAACTGCGGGTAGGCCCCGGAGTGTTCGTTCCGCGGCCCGAGACCGAACTCGTCGCGGACTGGGCCGCGCGCCGGGCGCCGCGCGGTGCCCGCGTGGTCGACCTCTGCGCAGGCTCCGGGGCGCTCGCCCTGTACCTGGCGACGACGGTGCCCGATGCGGCCGTCGTCGCCGTCGAGCGCGATCCGGACGCCCTCGGCTACCTGCGTGCCAACGTCGCCGAGCTGGGCCGGGGGCGGGTGACGGTGGTCCAGGCCGACGTCCGCGCGCCGGGGCTGGCCGCCTGGCTGCGCGGGGCGCTGGGAGCGCGAGAGCGGGGCGCTGGGTTCGACGTCGTCGTCGCCAATCCGCCGTACGTGCCCGACGGGGTGGCGCTCGCTCCCGAGGCCGCGGTCGACCCGGCGGCGGCGTTGTTCGCCGGCGCCGATGGGCTGGACCTGATCCGCGATCTCGCCCCGCTGGTGGCCACGCTGCTCGCGCCTGGCGGGACGACCGCGATCGAGCACGACGACACCAATGCCGACGGTGTCGTCGATGCGCTCGCGGCGGCGGGCCTCGTCGAACTCCAGCGGCACGCCGACCTCGCCGGCCGGCCCCGATTCGTGACCGGGCGGGCGCCGTGAGAGCCGGTCCGAGGGAGTAATGTCGGCGCCGCCCCGGTTCCCGCGCAGTATCGGGGCCCGGCGACGCGCGCCGATCAGGTTCACTCCAAGGAGTTCCATGAGCATCAAAGACGGTCTCGCAGACTTGTTGACCACGCCCGGGCGGGTCACGATCGCCGGCTTCACCGAGGTACGCGACGTCGAGCGGCAGATGCGTAGCACGCTGTCCAAATTCGGCCGGTACCTGGATGCTTTCTCGCCGCTCGTGGATCGGGCGCAACAACTCGGCGAGCTGATCGACCGGCTCGGCCCGGCGCTCGACGACCTGCACGCGCTCACCGAGACCGCGAGCCGGATCGCCGTCTCTGCGGACAGCATCGCCAGTAGCGCGGCCGGGATCGAGGTGAGTGCGAAGGGCATCGACCAGAGCGCCGCCCTCATCGCCACCCACTCGGAGACGATCGGCGACGCATTGCCGACTGTGGAGCGGCTCACCAACATCATCACGCCGCTCGAATCCACCGTGGACCGGCTGGGTCGCCTCGTGGACCGGATCCCCGGAGGGAAGAAGACCTCCGCCTGATCGGGGCCGCCACCGCGGTGGCAGGATGATTTTCGTGAGTATCGCCTACGACTGCACGGATCCCGACTCTCGCCGCGCGGGGATCGCCGCCGCGCGCGCGGCGGCCAAGGGCGGGCGGCTGGTGGTATTGCCGACCGACACCCTGTACGGGATCGGCTGCGACGCGTTCGACGGCCGGGCCGTCGCGGATCTGTTGGCCGCCAAGCATCGCGGTCCGGATATGCCCGTCGGGGTGCTGGTCGGATCCTGGAATACCATCGACGGCCTGGTCACGCGGGTCACGCCGCAGGCCCGCGATCTGACCCGCGCGTTCTGGCCGGGTGCCGTGAGCCTCGTGGTCGAGCAGGCACCCAGCCTGGCGTGGGACCTCGGGGACACCCGGGGAACCGTGATGTTGCGCATGCCGCTGCATCCCGTGGCGATCGAGCTGCTGCGCGAGGTCGGCCCGATGGCGGTATCCAGCGCCAACGTGTCGGGTCGAGCGCCCGCTGCGACGATGGCCGATGCGCGGGAGCAGCTGGGCGACTCGGTCGAGGTGTACCTGGACGGCGGACCGGCCGAGCACGCGGTCGCGTCCACGATCATCGACCTGTCCGGTCATCAGCCGCGGCTGCTGCGGGAGGGCGCGGTCTCGGCTGCGCAGGTCGCCCAGGTTCTCGGTGTGGACCCTGCGTCGTTGAGCTGACCGCCGAGCGCCCGAGCGCCGCCGAGCCGCCGCAGTCCGCCCGCTGACCGTCCGCCCGCTGATCGGCGGGCCGCTATCGAGGCGCTACGGAGCGCTTGGCGCCGTAGCGTGCGCGCCACCTCGGTACCACC
>CAJCHX010000783.1 GCA_903970215.1 Acidobacteriaceae bacterium | reverse complement strand
CGTTCACCACCACCTGGGCGTGAGCGGATTCGCCACCTACGCGGTGGTGGACGTGCGGTCGGTGACCCGGGTGGGACTCGACGTGCCGCCGGAGGTCGCCGCGGTGCTCGGCTGCGCGGTCCTCACCGGCGGCGGCGCTGTTCTCAACGCAGGGGCGGCAAGCGCGGGCGACGACGTGATCGTGGTGGGGCTGGGCGGAGTGGGGATGGCCGCCGTCCTCACCGCACTCTCGCTGCACGACGGCCTCGCCGGCGGATCCGCGCGGGGCCGCGTGATCGGGGTCGATACGCAGCAGTCCAAGCTCGACGCGGCCCTCGCTCTAGGTGCCGACGCGGTGTACACCCCCGCCGAGCTGGCGGCTTCCGGGGTCCGCGCCCCGGTGGTCGTCGAGGCGGCCGGGAACGCGCGCGCATTCGAGGCCGCCTTCGCCGCCACCTCACCCGGAGGCCGGACGGTGACGGTAGGGCTACCGAACCCCGATGCACGCGCGTCGATCAGCCCTCTGCTACTCACCGCCGAAGCCCGGACGATCGTCGGCAGCTATCTGGGATCGGCTGTGCCGCAGCGTGATATCCCCAAGTACGTGCAGCTCTGGCGGCAAGGCCGCCTACCGGTGGAGAAGCTGATCTCCGCAGTGATCCCACTGGAGCAGATCAACGCGGGCATGGATGCCCTCGCCGACGGCACCGCGATCCGGCAGGTGATTCGGTTCTGATCCGGCTGCGCGAACCGGCAGGACGACGGCTCCCAGCGATGTCCTGACTCGCGTTTCGGCGGTATGGTTCTCCGGTATGGCGGACGCTGACTCGGGCCGGGATCCCTCGGCGTTCGTCGGTCGCCTGCTCGAGGTGATGGAGCGGGAGATCGTTCCGCTGACCGCCGCGGGAGTGGAAGCCGGCAACAAGATATTCGGGGCCGCGATCCTGGCCAGGTCCGACCTGTCCGTCGTCGTGGCCGCCACCAACGACGAGACGGCGAACCCGCTGTGGCACGGCGAGATCAACGCCATCAAGCAGTTCTTCGAGCTCCGGTCGCGGCCCGCGCCTGCGGACTGCGTGTTCCTTGCGACGCACGAGCCATGCTCGTTGTGCCTGTCGGGCATCACGTGGTCCGGTTTCGACAACTTCTCGTATCTGTTCAGCCACACCGACTCGGCGGATCGGTTCGAGATCCCGTACGACATCGACATCCTGACCTCGGTGTACGCCGTGCCCGATCCGGATCGGTCCGAGGTGATGAGCGGCCGCGACTACTACAACCGCACCAACCGGTACTTCACGTCGGTCGACCTGATGCCGGCCGCATCGGCGCACCACCCCGACGTCGTCGCCCGGCTGATCGCCACGTACTCGCGGCTGTCGGACACCTATCAACGCCGCAAGGGCGCGGGCAGCATCACGCTCGCGTGACGCCCGAGCCGTGCAGGTTGTGGCCGCCGACCGGCACAACCGGCGTGACAGACCGGCTACCCCCGGCCTACGGTGAGCGGGACCGACCCGAAGATGGAGGAGCCCATGGCTGCCGACGACGAGACCCACCGCAAGCTCAAAGAGGCGCTGGAGAAGAAGAACGCCAAGTTGCGAAGCGGCAACCCGACCGGGAACGGTCCGGTGAAGACCAATGGTTCCACCCGCGGCTCCGCAAGCCACCAGCAGCAGTTCCGGCGCAAGTCCGGCTAGAGACGCAGAACGGCGCCCCACCCTCTCGGGTGGGGCGCCGTTGTGCGCTCTGACTACCTAGATCACGTGATGATCGCTTATGCGGCGGAGCCGCGCGTCACTTGATGATCTTGGTGACGCGGCCGGCACCCACGGTGCGGCCACCCTCGCGGATCGCGAAGCGCAGGCCCTCGTCCATAGCGACCGGCTGGATGAGCTTGACGCTCATCTCGGTGTTGTCGCCGGGCATGACCATCTCGGTGCCGTCGGGCAGCGAGACGACGCCGGTGACGTCGGTCGTACGGAAGTAGAACTGCGGACGGTAGTTGTTGAAGAACGGGGTGTGACGACCACCCTCGTCCTTCGACAGGATGTACGCCTGACCCTCGAACTCGGTGTGCGGCGTGGTGGTGCCGGGCTTGACCACGACCTGGCCACGCTCGACGTCCTCGCGCTTGAGGCCACGGACCAGCAGGCCGACGTTGTCGCCCGCCTGGCCCGAGTCCAGCAGCTTGCGGAACATCTCGATGCCGGTGACGGTGGTCTTGGTCGACTTCGGGCGGATGCCGACGATCTCGACCTCCTCGTTGACGTTGACCACACCGCGCTCGACACGACCGGTGACGACGGTTCCACGACCGGTGATCGTGAAGACGTCCTCGACGGGCATCAGGAACGGCTTGTCCGTCTCACGGACCGGGTCCGGGATGGACTCGTCGACGGCGTTCATCAGCTCGACGACCGAGTCGACCCACTTCTCGTCACCCTCGAGCGCCTTGAGCGCCGAGACACGCACGACGGGGGCGTCCTCGTCGAAGTCCTGAGCGGCCAGCAGCTCGCGGACCTCCATCTCGACGAGCTCGAGGATCTCCTCGTCGTCGACCATGTCGGCCTTGTTCAGGGCGACCAGGATGTAGGGCACGCCGACCTGGCGGGCCAGCAGCACGTGCTCACGGGTCTGCGGCATCGGGCCGTCGGTCGCGGCGACGACGAGGATCGCGCCGTCCATCTGAGCGGCACCGGTGATCATGTTCTTGATGTAGTCGGCGTGACCCGGCGCGTCGACGTGAGCGTAGTGGCGCTTCTCGGTCTGGTACTCGACGTGCGAGATGTTGATCGTGATGCCACGAGCCTTCTCCTCGGGCGCCTTGTCGATCTGATCGAACGCCGAGGCCTGGTTGAGGGTCGGGTACTTATCGGCCAGAACCTTGGTGATAGCCGCGGTCAGGGTGGTCTTGCCGTGGTCGACGTGACCGATGGTGCCGATGTTCACGTGCGGCTTGGTCCGCTCGAACTTCGCCTTCGCCACTTGGTGTCCTCCTGGACTGGGTAGCCTGCGGAACCGGTTGTCCCGCAAGGAATTTTCATTTCAGTTGTCGACGCCGTAGCGCCGTGCCGCCGTCAGCGGCGTTGGAGACGGATCGGGTGATCCAGCGTCTCCTACTCGCCGTTGACCTTGGCGATGATCTCCTTCGACACGTTCGCCGGAACCTCGGCGTACGAGTCGAACACCATGGAGTAGTTCGCCCGGCCCTGGGTCCGAGACCGGAGGTCTCCGATGTAGCCGAACATCTCCGACAGCGGAACCTGCGCCTTGACGACACGGGCACCGCTGCGCTCCTCCATGGCCTGGATCTGGCCACGGCGGGAGTTCAGGTCGCCGATCACGTCACCCATGTAGTCCTCAGGGGTGGTGACCTCGACAGCCATGATCGGCTCGAGGA
>CAJCHX010000782.1 GCA_903970215.1 Acidobacteriaceae bacterium | reverse complement strand
ACGTTGAGCCCGCCGATGTGGAACAGCGGGGCGACCACGAGGCTCACGTCGTTCGACAGCGTGTCGAGGCTCAGCAGTGCGTTCACGTTGTTCCAGAACAGGTTCGAATGCGTGAGCATCGCGCCCTTGGGGCGCCCCGTGGTTCCGGACGTATACATGATCACCGCGACGTCGTCCGGCGCCGGGTGCAGCGGCTCCTCCTGTGGCAGCCGGGTAGCGAGCAGTGTGTCGAGGTGCTCCCAGCCGTCGACGGGTTCGAGCGCGATCGCGCGTACCAACCCGGACCCCGCGCGCGCCGGCTCGACCGCGACGGCGCGATCCCGGTCGGCCACGAGGGTGTGCACGCCGGCGTCGGCGAGGATGTATTCGAATTCCGGTGCCGTCAGCCGGAAGTTGAGCGGCACGAACACAGCGCCGACTCGGCTCGCTGCGAACATCGTGGTGAGGAAATCAGGGTGGTTGAAGCCGACGTATCCCACCCGCGCGCCCGGCGTGACGCCACCGGCCACCAGCTCGGCTGCCAGCCTGTCGATGCGGTCGAGGAACTCTCCGTACGTCCACGTCGTGCCGCCGAAGGTGACAGCGCGATGGTGCGTGCTGGAGGCGGCGCGGCGGCCGATCCACGATCCGAGGTCGATGGGTGGGGTGATGGACATGACGACTCCTTGCGTCTTTGCGATGAGGTCGTGTGCGGCCGATCCGGTCGGTGATTCAGCGCCCCTCGGCCCGGTCCTTCAGCTGGCGCAGACCTTTCTCGAAGCCGCGCCCGGTGAGTTTGTCGACCGGCAGCACTCGGCTGACCACACCCATGAACCCGGCCGTGGTGCCGGTCATGGTCCAGGTCACGTGCGTCCCCGTGGCGTCGGGCGCGAGCAACAGCCGCACTCTGTTGGTGGCGGTGAAGGGCTTGATGAAGTCGAGTTCGATATCGACGGACTGGTCCGGCGTGGCGGCGGTGATCGTCATCCGGCCCGCCCCTGCCTTGCGGTTCCCGCTCCACTCGTACCAGGAGCCCACGCCCTCGGCGGGTTCGGTGGAGTAGTCACGACGCAGGGCCGGGTCGAGGTCCTCCCACGGCGACCAGTGCCGCCACTGGTGAAAGTCGTCGATCAGGCCGAACACGGTGGTCGGCGAAGCAGCGATGGAGATATCGCGGGAGACCTCGAAGTCGGGCATGTCGCCAGCTTAGGCCGGGCCACACGGGCGCGAGGGTCAGTCCGCATCCTGGTCCAGAGTCGTCGCGCCCGGAGCGCGCTCGGCAGCACGACGCAGCAGGTCGGCACGCGCATCGTCGTTGCAGGCGACGGCGACCACTGTGGCTGCGAGCGCTGCTGCCCCGACGAGCGCGCAGGCATCGCCCTCGGGCGATGCTGCCGCGGCGGCGAACTCGATCGTGTGCGGGGGGCCGCCCGCGCCGTGGATCGCCAGCATCGGATGGATGCTCGGCACCACTTGCGACACGTTGCCCATGTCGGTGGAACCGCCCGAGCCGTGTGGAGGACCGAAGACCCGCTCGCGTCGCACGATCGCCTGGTCCCAGGCCGTCGCCAACGTCGGGTCCTGCACCAGCGGTAGGTAGCGCGGTTCGGCCCGGTGCTGCTCCCACGTGCACCCGGTCGCGATGGCTGCGCCCTCCACGCACGCCAGAAGACGGCGCTTCACCGACAGCATCTCGTCGATGTCACGCGAGCGCACCTCCAGCGACATCCGCGCCTCGCCGGGCACGATGTTGGTCACCGTGCCGGAGGCGGTGGTGACGGCGGCGAGGCGCACGCCGTCCGGGATGTGCTGGCGCAGAAGGCCGATCGCGACCTCGGCCACCGTCGCCGCGGACGCCGCGTTGATCGCGTGTTCCGGCGCTGCCGCGGCGTGCGCCGCTCGGCCCGTGAACGTGACGTCGAACCGGTCCACCGCCTGGGTGACGGCGTCCGCTGCGCTGATGTCGAACGTTCCCGCGGCGGGGTGCACCATCGCGGACATGGTCGCGCGCTCGAATGCGCCCGCACGCAGCAGCTTCACCTTGCCTCCGCCGTGTTCTTCGGCCGGAGTCCCGAGGACCACGACGGTGATTCCGATCTCGTCGGCGACAGTGCGCAGGGCGAGCGCAGCACCGGTGGTGATCGTTGCGATCACGTTGTGCCCGCACGCGTGGCCCAGACCGGGAAGCGCGTCGTACTCGGCGCACAGGACCAATCGCAGGTCGCCGGACCCGTACACGGCCTCGAACGCTGTAGGAACGCCGTATGCGCCGGGTTCGACGACGAACCCGGCCGCGGCCAGCACCTCGGCGACACGCGCCGCTGAATACGTCTCCGCGAAGGCGAGTTCCGGGTGGGCGTGCAGGTCGTGGCTCAGGGCGAGGAGATCGTCGCGGCGCGCGTCGACGACGGCGTCGGTGCGGGCGGTCAGGGCGGTGACGTCGGGTGCGGTCTCGATGGTCATGGTGGAGGTCTCCTCATCCTGTGGTCAGTGCCAACGGCCGAGGGTGAACTCGGCGATCACGGTGGCGAGTAGGAACGATGCGAGCAACGCGACCGAACCGACCGGAACGATCCGCCAGCCGATCCGTCGGAGCGCGGGCAGGTTGCGTCCCATTCCCAGCCCCGCGGCCCCCAGCACGACCGCCGCGAGCGATAGGAAATCGATCGACGACGCCGACCGCACGACGAGGTGCGCGACCGGGGACCAGGGGCTCGACAGATAGGTGCCCAGCGCGCTGGCCCACACGATGGACTGCACCCTCCCGCGGGTCAGTCGCGCGAGCCCGAGCGCGGCGAGCGTGACGGCCGTGACCACCGCGAAACCCACCACAATCTGCGGATCGAGGCGTCGGGCCGCGACCGTCGCGGCGGCCATGCCGAGCGCGATCGTGATCGGGATGGTCAGGCGCAAGGGGAGCTGCTGCGTCGCGGCGGTCTCCCGCGCGAGCGGTGGCGGTGTGCCGACCGGGGTGGCGGGCGCCGCGTTCCGGGTGAGTAGCCGGTAGAACCGGTCGGCCAGCGGTAGTGCGACGCATACGCCGACGTACGGCCCGAGGATGGTGGTGATCAGATTGGACGTACCCGCCAGCGCCAGCACCTGGTCGTGCACCTCGGGGTGGGCCGAGGCGACCGCCGCGGTGCCGGCCGCCATCATCGAACCCGATCCGACTCCCACGCCCATCGCGAGTGCCTGCGGATCGAACACGTGCATCGAGGACGTCAGCGACGCGACGAATCCGATGAGCACAGCGCCGAACACCGTGCCGAACACGTACATCGACAACACGCCGCGGTATTCGTCGGACTGCACGCCGTATCGGTCGCCGACGATGGCGAACGAACCTTCGCGGTCGATCGCGAATGTCGCGCCCACGGTCGCGCGTCCCATCTTCAAGGCCACGGCCAGCGGCAGCGCCACCGCGACGGTGCCGAGCAGGTGGCCCACTTCCTGCAACAGCAATGCCGGGCCCGCGTGGACGAGGACCGTGATGTTGGGGCCGATGGTGACGGAGAGTCGGGCGACCAGGAACCCCACGGCCACCGTCATCAGGCCGTCGGCGACCTGCCATACCCCGGGAGTGACGGGGCGGATGCGCTGGGCGGAGATCGCCGTGCCCGCGATCAGCGACCAGACCATCGGGTAGATCACGATGGACGCCGCGCCGAGGCCGATCTGCCAGGGACCGACGGCCTGGAAGACGGCGACGACGAGTAGGGCGAGCACGGAGGTGATGGCCACGTCGGTGGACGTGACCGACCGGGTCTGACGGGCGGAGAGGGCGTCGAGATTCATGGACGGGCCTTAGAAAGCGTGGGCGAGCTGTGCTCGAATATCGGGGACGCGGATGAACCAGCGCACCTCTCTGCAGGATCTATGGGCTAATACGGGGGTGGATGCAGGATCTACGCCGAACCCGCCGGAGAGCGGCAGATTGTCCGACGACGATCGCAGGCTCCTGCACGCCCTCCAGATCGCGCCCCGGGCCACCTGGAGTGGGCTCGGGCGGGTGCTGGGGTGCGACGCGGTGACCGTCGCGCGGCGCTGGGAGCGACTGTCGCGCGCAGGCATCGCATGGGTGGTCGCATACAGACCACCGGAATCGCGGGATCTCGCCCTGATCGAGCTGCGCTGCGCCGCGGGCCGGGTGCTCGAGGTCGCCGCGCAGGTGGGTGCCGACGACGAGGCGGTCACCGTCGACGTCGCCGCCGGCGCTCGCGACCTGATCGTCACGGCCGCTTTCGAGAGCCAGAACGATCTGTCCGACTATCTGCTGAACCGGCTGAGCGGGGTTGCGGGGATCGTCGAGACCCGGACCCAATTGCTGATCGGCGTCCACCGCGACGCGCGGCAGTGGCGGCTCGACGTCCTGACCGCCACCGAGGTGGCGGCCGTCGAACGGCTCAC
>CAJCHX010000781.1 GCA_903970215.1 Acidobacteriaceae bacterium | reverse complement strand
CACCACCGCCGCCTGCTCGGCGACGATGTCCCGCAACAACTCCTGACCCCACGCGTACGTGTCGTCGAGGTCGATCTCGGCACCGAGGAACGCACGCGAATGCAACGGGTACCGGTCCCGCCCCGTGCCCAACCCGCCGGGTTCGTCGAATCCGACCGCGACCGGGGCGATCTCGTCGTCGAGGAACAGGGCGAAGCGTTCGAACGCAGCGCGAACGTCTGTGGCGAGGTCTGCGGGAGGCGCTGCGTTCGAGCTGAGACGGTGGAGGTTGGCGGCCACGCTGTCGGAAGCCGCGAGGGCCTGTGCACGGCACTCGCGTACCTGTAGCAGGGGGATCGGCCACGCCGTCGAGCCGCCGAGCGCGGCCTTCCGGAAGAGAAGGCCCTCGACGGCACCGTCGAGGGCTGCCGGTACCGCGCGCAGCCGGGCGACCAGTGCCTCGTCGGCGCTGGGCGTGCCGGCCGGTATCAGGTCGAACACGTCCCGAACGGCCTGTAATGGTGAGGCGATCACGTCGAGTGCGCCGACGGCCCGTCCGGCAGCGTGCAGGTCGATCTCGACGCCGAGCCGCTCGCGTAGTGCGGCGGCGGTCACCCGGTCGACCGGGTCGGTCGCAACCGGGAGGCCGCCCAGCTCGCGCAGCGTTGCCCAGGCCAGATCGGCGCGGGCGCCGACACCGTCGGGGGAGAAGTCGGTCAGCCGGTCGTCGTGCCCCAGGGCGCCGACGGCGGTCGCCTCGATCGGATCGAGCTCGGCCAGCGCGTCGGCGTACTTCTCGGCGAGGACGTCGAACGGAGACCGGGGCGGCCCGGGAGCCGGCTGAGGGGACTGCGGTCCTGTCGGTCCGGGTTCGGTCACAGCCCGTCCAGCTCGGCGAGGACGGCCGCGTCGAGCCGCTTGGCGACCTCGGCTGCCGCGAGGTTCTCGTCGAGGTGCGTGCGGTTGGACGTACCGGGAATGACCAGGATGTTGCGTGAGCGGCGGAGTAGCCAGGCGAGGGCGAGCTGCATGGGTGTGGCGTCGACGCGCGCGGCGATGGCGTTGAGTTTCGCGGACTGCAGCGGCGCGAACCCGCCGAGTGGGAAGAACGGCACATACGCGATGCCCAGCGGCGCCAGGGTGTCGATCAGCGCGTCGTCGGCGCGGTGGACGATGTTGTAGGCGTTCTGCACACATGCGATCGGGGCGATGGCCAACGCCTCCTCGACCTGCCGAGGGCCGACATTGCTCACGCCCAGGTTCCGTATCTTGCCCTGCTTCTGCAATTCCGTGAGCACTCCAAGAGGTTCTGCGAGCGACCCGGTGAAGACGCCCCCGTCGGGTGCGGCAAGGCGCAGGTTGACGGCGTGCAGGGCGTCGATCCGCAGCCGGACGAGGTTGTCCTCCACCGCTTGGCGCAGCTCAGCCGGGGACGTGGCCGGTAGCCAGTCGCCATCCGGCGTGCGTCGCGCGCCCACCTTGGTGACCAGAGCGAGTTGGTCCGAATACGGGTACAGCGCCTCGCGGATGAGGTCGTTGACCACGTACGGCCCGTAATAGTCCGAGGTGTCGATGTGGTTCACCCCGAGCTCCACGGCCCTGCGGAGAACCGCCTTGGCCTCGGCAGGGTCGGCCGGCGGCCCCATGATCCCGGGGCCCGACAGGCGCATCGCGCCGTAGCCGAGGCGGCGGACGTAACGATCGCCGAACTTGTAGTCGCCCGAACTGGACGCGCGCGGTGCAGTCGTCATCACCCGATGGTTCCACACCTGCGCGTCGGCACGCTCGTGCACTCGACGTCGTTGTCGGCCCGCACCGAGGGCGGTGTGTGCGCGACTGCGGGTGCCGATCCGCTCGCGCCCGGCCCGTAGCATGGTGGGCTGACCCGACTGGGCCGATTATGTTCGTCATCATTCGTTCGTCATCTTTGTTCGTCACCGAAAGGACACCACGTGCTGCGCACCCACCTCGCCGGATCGCTGCGTGCGGACGACGCGGGAACCGTCGTCACGCTGACCGGGTGGGTCGCGCGACGCCGGGACCACGGCGGCGTGATCTTCATCGACCTCCGCGACGCTTCGGGCGTGGCCCAAGTGGTCTTCCGCGAATCCGATGTCGCCGCTCAGGCGCACCGTCTGCGCTCGGAGTACTGCGTCGAGGTGACCGGTACCGTCGAGCGGCGACCCGAGGGCAACGAGAACCCGGATATCGCCTCGGGTGCCATCGAGGTCAATGCAGGCAGTCTCGTGGTGCTCAACGAGTCGGCACCCCTGCCGTTCCAGCTCGACGAGGAGCCGGGTGAAGAGGCCCGGCTCAAATACCGCTACCTCGATCTGCGGCGCGCGGCACCCGCCGCCGCGCTACGGCTGCGATCGAAGGCCAACGCGACTGCGCGCCGAGTGCTGGACGCGCACGACTTCGTCGAGATCGAGACACCGACGTTGACGCGTTCGACGCCCGAGGGTGCGCGCGACTTCCTGGTACCTGCTCGCCTCAAGCCCGGCACGTTCTACGCGTTGCCGCAGAGCCCGCAGCTGTTCAAGCAGTTGCTGATGGTGGCCGGGATGGAGCGGTACTACCAGATCGCGCGCTGCTACCGCGACGAGGACTTCCGCGCCGATCGGCAGCCCGAGTTCACGCAGCTCGATATCGAGATGAGCTTCGTGGACCAGGAGGACGTGATCGCGATCGGTGAGCAGATCGTCAAGGAGCTGTGGGCGTTGATCGGCCACGAGATCTCCACCCCGATCCCGCGGATCACCTACGCCGAGGCGATGCGCCGCTACGGCTCCGACAAGCCCGACCTGCGGTTCGAGGTCGAGATCGTCGAGTGCACCGAGTACTTCAAAGACACGCCGTTCCGGGTGTTCCAAGCGCCGTACGTGGGTGCTGTGGTGATGGCCGGCGGCGCGTCGCAGCCTCGGCGCCAGCTCGACGCCTGGCAGGAGTGGGCCAAGCAGCGGGGTGCTCGCGGCCTGGCGTACGTGCTGATCGGGGCAGACGGCGAGCTGGCCGGCCCCGTCGCCAAGAATCTGTCGGAGGCCGAGAAGGCCGGCTTGGCCGAGCATGTCGGTGCCGAGCCCGGCGACTGCGTGTTCTTCGCAGCCGGCCCGACCAAGCAGATGCGTGGCCTGCTGGGCGCGGCGCGCGGCGAGATCGCACACAAGCTCGGTCTCATCGAACCCGGTCAGTGGGCGTTCACGTGGGTGGTCGACGCCCCACTGTTCGAGCCGGCCGACGATGCGACTGCCGCCGGCGACGTCGCCGTGGGCCACGGCGCGTGGACGGCGGTGCACCACGCTTTCACCAGCCCCAAGCCGGAGTCGATCGAGACCTTCGACACCGACCCCGGGTCAGCGCTCGCCTACGCGTACGACATCGTCTGCAACGGCAATGAGATCGGCGGCGGCTCGATCCGCATCCACCGCCGGGACGTGCAGGAGCGCGTGTTCGCAGTGATGGGGATCGACGCGGCCGAGGCCCGCGAGAAGTTCGGCTTC
>CAJCHX010000780.1 GCA_903970215.1 Acidobacteriaceae bacterium | reverse complement strand
CTGGGAGGGCCTCACCGGCGGCGGCCCGCTGGGCTGGGCCGAACTGCTCCTGCAGGCAACCAAGGTGCCGGTATATCTGCGCGGTGACCTCGGTGAGGACTTCGGCGAACTCGAGCGGTTCACGCCGTACGACTCCTCGGCCCGGCCGGCGGACATCACCCTGGGGACCGAGGAGGTCTGGGGGACGCATCGTGGATCGCCGATCCGGGAGGACTGAGCACCTGAGAAACCGCTGATGAACGGGGCGGTGTCGGAGGCACGTAGTGGGTCGTCCAGCTTGCTCGCCTACCATGGGCAGCCGTGTCAGTGACGTCAACACCCGGGATCGATCCGTCTCGACCCGACGCCACCCGCGGTCGGCGGCGCTCGCTCGCCCAGACCATCGCCGTAGTGACCGGCCTGTTGGGCCTCGTCCTCTGTGTGGTGGTGCCGTTACTGCCGGTGCGGCAGCAGACCGCGACACTGAACTGGCCGCAGCTGACGGCCGAGTCGACGACCGCGAACCTGACGGCGCCGTTGGTTTCGCAGTCGCCTCAAGAGTTACAGGTCACCATCCCGTGCCGCGCGATCACCGAGCTCGCGAAGGGGGGCACGGTACTCGCGACCGTGTCTCGCAACGCCGGAGCCGGTAGGGGCCTGGGCCTGACGGTGGCGGTGGCCGACAAGGTCGTGACGGTGACGTTCCGGTCCACGGTCGTCGCGGCCGCGCCGCTCGATCAAGTGACGCACTGCACCACCCTGCGGGTCTGGTCGACGATGCAGAACGTCGGCGCAACGTTCGACGGCATCGACGTGAACGGCACCTCCAAGACCGAGGACCGCCCCGTGATCGCGGGCCTCTACACCGATCTCACCCCGGCGCAGGTGCGTGCGGCCGGTCCCGGCCTGGCCGCGCACGCCACTATCGACACCCGGTTCAACCTGTCCCCGTCCCCGCTCAAACTGGCGACGATCGTCGTCGGGCTGCTGTGCGTCCTGGCGTCCGTCGTGTCCTTGTTCCTGCTGGACCGTCGTTACGGCTACCACCGGCAGGTGGGCGCCACGCGCTGGCGGGCAGCGCTGCGTCCCCGACTGGTCGACGTGGCCACGATCGGCGGGATCCTGGTGTGGGATCTGCTGGGCGGCGGCACGTCCGACGACGGCTACATCCTCACGATGGGCAAGGTCGCCCGGCACGCCGGCTACACACCGGACTACTACCGCTTCTTCGGCGCTCCAGAGGCTCCGTTCGACTGGTACTACACATTCCTCGGGCACTGGGCCTCGATCTCGTCCGTCGGGATCTTCACCCGCATCCCGTCGATGGTCGCGGGCATCGCCACCTGGCTGCTGCTGTCCCGGGTGATCCTCCCGCGCCTGGGCTCCGGCATCCGCCGGTTCCCGCTCGCGACCTGGGCCGCTGCTGCGATGCTGCTGGCGTTCTGGTTCCCGATGAACTCGGGTCTGCGGTCCGAGCCGATGATCGTGCTCGGCACCGTCATCACCTGGGCCGCGATCGAGCGCACCATCGCCACCCACCGCGCGCTGCCGGCCGCGATTGCGACGTTCACGGCGGGAATGACGTTCGCGCTGGCCCCACACGGCATCATCGCCACCGCGTTGCTGATCGCCTCCGCGGCGCCCGTGCTCAAGATCCTGGTCACCCGGCGCCGCGAGGCGGGAGTCGCCGCACTCCTGCTGCCCGTGCTCGCGGCCGCGGTGGTGTTCGTGCCGGTGGCGTTCCGCGACCAGTCGCTGGCGTCCGTCGCGGAGGCCATCCGAATCCGCATCGAGGTGGGCCCCGCCTCGCCGTGGACGCAGGAGTACCTGCGCTACTACTTCCTCACGGTCACCACCACCGACGGCTCA
>CAJCHX010000779.1 GCA_903970215.1 Acidobacteriaceae bacterium | reverse complement strand
GCCTGGGCCGCCCGGCTACCGAGGAAGACCCTGCCCTTCCCAGCGGTGAGGAACACAAGGGGACGCTACGGGCTCGTAACATCGTGGAACGAGCCGTCATCGGCCTCGCCGAACAAGGTGTGCGGTCCTCGGTCGTCCGGCTCCCGCTGATCGCGCACGACACGACCGATGAGACTGGCTTCCTGCCGGGCCTGATCGCGCTCGCCAAGGAGAAGGGCGTCGCCGGCTACCCCGGAGACGGCACGAATCTGTGGTGTGCCGTACACATTCGCGATGTCGCCTCCCTGTTCCGCCTGGCACTGGAGAATGGTCCGGCGGGTAGATATTGGCACGCGGTTCAGGATGAGGCCATCCCGTTCCGCGACATCGCCGACGCCATCGGCAACAGGCTAGACCTGCCGTCCGTGAGCATCCCCATGGATGTTCTGATGCTGCCGGGCTACTTCGGTCAGTTCATGAATCTGGTCACTGGAACCTTCCCGGCGACCAGCCTCATCACCCGTCAAACCCTGGGCTGGGACCCCGTTGGGCCCGGGCTGTTCGCCGACTTGGACAACGGCCACTACTTCCCGGGCGCGGACGCATGACCACACTCGACCTCCACCATGATGCCCTGGAGTCCTTCGTCGACTGCAGCAACCGCGGCGCAGACAAAGCCATCCTTCACGACGGCCTCGGCCAGTTCAGTCTCATATCCATCAGCCTCGACACCTTTCCGGTTTGTCGAACGTCTTCAAGCCGGGCCTAGGTGGAGGAATCACCCCTTTGAATAGTCAGTCAAGAGAGGACATCTCATGAGCAGCATCAGCATTATCGGCACCGGAAACATGGCCCGCACCATCGCCACGCTCGCCGTCGCGGGCGGCAACACCGTCGAGATCGTCGGGCGCAATCAGTCCAAGGCCGCCCAGCTAGTCAGGGATCTGGGCGGCAATACCTCGACCGGAGACTTCGGCGCCGTCCCAGCCGGGGACATCGTCATCGTGGCCCTCGGGTACGCCAACGTCGTACCCGTCGTCACCCAGTACGGAGACGCACTCGCGGACAAGGTGATCGTCGACATCTGCAACCCCGTCAACGCCGCCGCCGACGGGCTCACCACCCGTGACGGCCACTCCATTGCGCGCAACGTTGCCGAGCAGGCGCCGGCCGGCGCCCGCGTGGTCAAGGCATTCAACACCACCTTCGGTGCTGTTCTGGCCAAGGGCCATCCGATGGACGTCCTCATCGCAGGCGACGACGAGCACGCCAAGGCCCGTGTTGCGGAGTTCATCGAGAGCCTGAAACTGCGCCCGCTCGACGTCGGCGGCTTGACCATGGCGCACTACCTGGAAGGAACCGGGCTGATCATGATCGGTCTCGCACAACACGGGGTGGGGAACTTCGACTTCGCCCTCGACGTCACCGTCCCCAGCTGAATCACAACACCGCTGCCCGGCCGAGGAAGAAGGATGACACCAATCATCAGGAGCGGCCCCAGCATCGTCACCGGCAAGATCACGGCCGGCGCAGAAAAGAGCTGCAACGCTTTCGACGTCGATGCTCTTGTCACGAGTACCGGCGGCAGCACCGCGGGGGAGGCGAACTGCCCGGGCCCGGCCAGCGACGTCGGCATTCTTCCACTGGACGAGGCGGAGGTTGCTGCCCGTGCCTGACTATGGTCACCCGTTGCGATTCGGAACGTTCATCTCCCCGAGAAACTCCCCTGCGCACCGTCCGGTCGAGCTGTCGCAGCTCAGCGAGCGACTCGGCTTCGACCTCGCAACCTTTCAGGATCACCCATACCTGTCCACCTTTCTCGACACCTGGACTCTGCTCAGCTGGGTAGCCGCGCAAACTGATCGCATCGGAATATCGGGCAACGTACTCAACTTGCCGCTACGCCAGCCGCCCGCCGTGCTCGCCCGCGCAGCTGCGAGCCCCGTCGGATCCGCCAACGCGTAGGGAGTTCGGTCAGTCATCGAGGGCCAGGCCGTGACGCCGCAACACGCGCCACACCAGCAGCTCAGGTCTGTCGACGGCCGTAGCGATCTCCGGCGCACCGTGTGGGTAGATCGCCGCCATCTTCGAACTGCAGGGAGAGGGCCTGTTCGTTATCCGGGCGCCCGCGATCGCTCACTCCGCCAGAAGCGCCCGCACCTCCGCGTCCTGAGTGGCTGAGAAGTCGCGATAGGCCTCCCCGACGGCGCGGAAGTACGTCGGTCGGAACGGGCACACCACCTCGACTGCTTCGATCGCCAATGCGGCGCAGGTCTCCGGCGATCCGACCGCCGCAGCCACCACGATGGGCGCGGGGCCGCGTCGTCGGACTGCTGCGATCGCAGCACGCATCGTCGCCCCCGTCGCGAGGCCGTCGTCCACGAGCACCGCGACGCGCGCCGCCAACGGCACGGGTGGTCGGGCAACGCGGTAATCGTGCTGCCGAACGAGCGCGACGTCCGCCTGGGTCCGAGCCGCAGCGTCGAAGACTGCCTGCGATATCGGAATCGACTGCAGCACAGCCTCGTTGCAAACCACCTCGACCTCGTTCTCCACCACGGCCACGGCACCCATGGCGAGTTCCGGCTGCCACGGCACCCCGATCTTGCGCACCACCACCACGTCGAGGGGCGCGCCGAGTGCCGCTGCGACGAGGGCGGCCACCGGGACCCCGCCACGGGGCAACCCCAACACGACCGCGTCGGCGGAACCCAAGCGGCTCGCAACGGCAACACCGAGCACATCACCGGCCTCGCGCCGGTCGCGGTAGCGGGCCCTGGACATGTCAACCCCTCGTCGGTGCCATACCTTCCGATGGTGTCACCGCGAACGGTCGGGTGTGAGCCGGTTCGGTAGCAGTGCCCGAACCGCCTCGATGGTGTCCGCGTCGGGCGCGTCCTTGTCCGGGCGATAACGCAGCACGCGCGCGAACCGGAGCGCCACGCCGCCGGGGTAGCGGCGGCTCACTTGGACCCCGTCCAGCTCGATCTCCACGACCAGCTCCGGCCGCAGATACACCGTGTGCTCGTCCCGGTCTCGCTCGTGGAGTGGAAACTCGTGGGTCTGCCATGCCAGCAGCGCGTCGGTGAGGCCCTTGAACGTCTTGCCCACCATCACCGGCGGCCCGCCGTCGGGATCCCGCGCGCCCAGGTGCAGGTTGGACAGAAAGCCGGTTCGGCGACCGTAACCCCACTCGGCGCCCAGCACGATCAGGTCCAGCGTGTGCGACGGCTTGACCTTCTGCCACGCGCGGCCTCGTCGGCCGGCGGCGTACGGCGAGGCCAGTGCCTTCACCATGACGCCCTCGTGTCCTGCCGCGAGTGCTGCGGCGAGATGCGCTGCGGCCGCAATCGCAGTGGGACGGGCGAGGGCAGGGATCCGGTGCGCGCCGGCGACGGTGTCGAGTGCCGCGAGGCGCACGGACAGCGGGTCGTCGAGCAGGTCCCGGCCGTCGAGATGCAGGCAGTCGAAGAAGAAGGGCCGCAGCGCGGCCTCACCCCCGGCTGCACCGAACCGGCTCATCGTGTCCTGGAACGGGCGCGGACGACCCGCGTCGGTGAGGGCGAGCGTCTCGCCGTCGAGGACCACGCTGGTGCACGGCAGGCCGAGCGCGAGCTCGACGATCTCGGGCACCGACGCGGTGATGTCGCGCAGCGTCCGGGTGAAGACGCGTACATCGGAGCCGTCGCGGTGCACCTGGATCCGCGCTCCGTCCAGCTTGTACTCGACGCTGGTGTCGGCGCCGAGTTCGGCGAGTGCGGTCTCGAGGTCGTCGGCGGGGGAGGCCAGCATGGGGGAGACGCCCCGTCCCACCTCGAGCCCGAACCCGGCCAGCGCATCGGTCCCGCCGCCGAGTGCCGCTGCGGCGGCCGTGGGTAGTGACCCCGACAGCATCGCGGCGCGACGGACGGCGGCGACGGGCACGTCCGCGACCGCCGCTACCGCGTCGGTCATCACCGCGGCGAGCGCCCCCTGACGCAGCTCGCCCCCCAGCAGTGCGAACAGTGTGCGCTGTTCGGTGGTCGTGGCCCGGCCGAACAGGCCGCCGAGGAGGTCGGTCCGGCGCGCGGCCGAGCCGGGCCCGGATGTGGCGGCGAGTTCACTCAGCGTCGTATCCACTGCGCTCACCGTGAGCGACGGGGTCGCTGCGGGCTCGGTCTCTGCCCGCATCAGTGTGCGCCAGCCGGTGCCGATCCGCCCTTGGGGCAGGTCACCTGCGAGCCATGCGACGACTACCGGCACCTCGTCGGGCGAACAGTCGGCGAGCACCGCCGCGAGCACCGCCGTCTTCTGCGTGCGCGAGCGCGTGGCACCCACGTCGGTGGAGGCGGAAGCGACGCGACTGAACAACACGTCACCAGTGTGGCGCACAGCACCGACAACCACGGGCGAGCGGAGCGACGGGGGATTCGAGCGGGGCGAGCGGAGCGACGGGGGATTCGCGTTACAGCACACGGAAACGCCGAAGGGCGGTCGGGATGGATCCCGACCGCCCTTCGGCGTGAGCACTGAAGATGTGCGCGTGAAACCTCGACTCGCGTCAGCCGCGCCTGCCGCACACCGGCCAAGCGCTGAGGCCCTGCGTGGCGAGGACGTTCTGTGCGACGCGGATCTGCTCGGCCCGCGATGCCTCGGCGGGGGTTCCGGTGCCGCCGTTGGCGTACCAGGTCGACGGGGTGAACTGGAGGCCGCCGTAGTAGCCGTTGCCGGTGTTGGTGGCCCAGTTGCCGCCCGACTCGCACGCCGCGATGGCGTCCCAGTCCACGCTGTACGCGTTGGCGGTGCCGGCGCCGAATGCGATCGGAGCGCCGATCAGCGCGCCGGAGACGGCCATCATGCCCAGGGTTTTGCGGATGTTCTTCAACGGGATACCTTTCGCCGTGCGTGCACCACAACCAAGCCCTTGCGGGCTCGAAAAGGGGAAGTACTGTTTTCGTGGACCGCGCCTTCTCTGTCGGGCACGGCAGTGGGATGGCAGAGATTCGCCACGTGCAGGTGGAGGTGAAGCCTCTCGTCCTGCGGGCCGACACATTCAGCGCGATGATGCGCTGCATTGCGGTGACGGTCCCACTCACTCGCGGGTTCGCGGATTCAGTTTTGATGTCCCGGCTAGCGGGTTGAACATCACAGTAGAGGTTCGATCGCAGTCCGTCATCCCTGCCGATAAGGCTTCCGGTTTGATAACAGCTTGATCACGGCAAGCTGTGAGGAACGTAAATGCAGGTCAGTGCGTGGAATCTGTGAGGTCGTTTGGAAGGCCATCTACCTGCGGTTTGTGGTGGACGTCACCCATAAAATGTGACGCCGGGCACGTCATGGAAGGTCACGAACAGGTGACGGGGAGCGGATTTCGGCATGAATGTCAATCCGCGAAGTGGCACCTTCATGACGGTCTCTGGGCGATCTGACCGTTCGGCGGATACGCCGCCGCGTTTCCGCTGAGACGGACCGGTCTACTGCTCTGGCGAAATTCTGCGCGGACGTCGATATTCGTCCCCGTGGTCGCTGCTGGGGCCTTTATACGGCGAACGCCGCCGCGAGCGGGTGTGCTCGCGACGGCGTCGCTGTTCAGTCCCTGTGGAGCCGGCATCGGCCCCACAGGTGTTCATCACTTCAGCTGGGAGCTGTTGAGGTCCAGCGTCCTCCGAGCGACGATCAGTTGCTGAATCTGCTGCGTGCCCTCGAAGATGTCGAGAATCTTGGAGTCGCGCGACCACTTCTCGAGCAACGTGCGCTCCGAATAACCGACGGTGCCGGCCAACTCGACCGCCTTGAGGGTCACGTCAGAGCCCACGCGGCCGGCCTTGGCCTTCGCCATCGAGGCCTGCATCGAGTTCGGCTGCCCGTTGTCTGCCATCCAGCCCGCCTTGAGCGTCAGCTGATACGCAGCCTCCCAATCGGATTCGAGCCGGATGAACTCGGCGGCGGCGTGCGGCAGCGTGTTGACCGGCTTGTCGTAGTCGATCTCGATACCGGCGTCCGCCAAGACCCGCCGCAGCTCCTCGAGCGAGGCGCGGGCCACGCCGATCGCCATGGCGGCCACCAGTGGGCGGGTGTTGTCGAAGGTCTGCATGACCCCGGCAAAGCCCTTCTCCACGTTCACTTCCGGGCTGCCGAGGATGTTCTCGTAGGGGATCCGGCAGTCCTCGAAGCGGATCTCGGCGGTGTCGGAGGCGCGGACGCCGAGCTTGTGCTCGAGCCGCGCGATGGTCACGCCCGGGTGCTCGCGGGGAACGACGAACGATTTGATCGCCGCGCGGCCGAGGCTCTTGTCCACGGTGGCCCACACCACGATGTGGGAGGCGCGTGAGCCCGAGGTGACAAAGATCTTGGTGCCGTTGAGCACCCACTCGTCGCCGTCGCGCACGGCGGTCGCCGTGACCGCTGCCGAGTCGGAGCCGAAGCTCGGTTCGGTGATGGCCATCGCCGCCCACACCTTGCCGAACCGCTCCAGTTGCTCGTCGGTGGCGACGGCCGCGATGGCCGCGTTGCCGAGGCCCTGGTACGGGAAGGCGAGCATGAGACCCGCGTCGCCCCAGCACATCTCGATCGCGTTGATGATCGATTCCATGGTGCCGCCGTTGCGGCTGCCTTCGGGAGTCTCCGGCTTGGGCTTGGGGGCGTCACCGTCGGTCTTCCGGTCGCCGCTGGCGGCCGACGGTGCCTGTCCCGCGTCCGCGAGTCCGTCGTAGAGCGCCGAGATCGTGTCGAGTTCCTTGGGGTACTCGTGCTCGGCGAGGTCGTACTTGCGTGAGATGGGGCGGAAGATCTCCGCCGCGCCTTGATGGGCCAGCTCGGCCGAGGTCTTCAGCTTCTTGGGGAGTTCGAGATTGATTGCCATGATGGGTTCTTTCGGAAGAATTGGTCTGATCGACGTCAGGACGACCTAGAGGACTACAACGCCCTCGGCGATTCCCACGGCACGGAGGTCGCGGTACCAGCGCTCCACCGGGTGCTCCTTGGTGAAGCCGTGGCCGCCGAGCAGCTGAACGCCGTCCAGGCCGATCTTCATGCCCTTGTCGGTGGCGAACTTCCGCGCCAGCGCCGCCTCACGGCCGAACGACAGGCCCTGCTCGGCACGTGTGGCCCCGCGCCACACCAACAACTCCAGGCCGTCGATCTCGGTCGCCATGTCGGCCACGGAGAACGCCACGGCCTGCCGGTAGGCGATCGGCTCGCCGAACGCCTCGCGCTCCTTCACGTAGGGGATCACGTAGTCGAGCACCGCGCGTGAGGTGCCCAGCGCCAGCGCCGACCAGCCGAGGCGGGCGAGCCGCACCACGTCGGTGTAGTTCTGCGCGGCGGCGTCCCGGTCGACCTCGCCCAGCAGCGCGTTCTCGGGGACCTTGACGGCGTTCAGGTTCAGCCGGCCGAGCGATGCGGCGCGCAGCCCCATGCTCGGGTCGTCCTCGACCACGATGCCCTCGGTGCCGGACTCGACGATGAACAGAGCGGGCTTGCCGTCCAGGTCTGCGCCGACGATGAAGAGTTCGGCGGCCCCGGCATCGGGAACCAGCGACTTGACGCCGTTGAGGATGTAGCCGCCTACGGTGCGGGTCGCCTTGGTCTGCAGAGCGAACGGGTCGAACAGTGCGCCCGGCTCGGAGATCACCACGGAAGCCTGAGGGACCTTCTCGCCGGCGAACTCGGGGAGGTAGGTGCGCTGCTGGCCGTCCGAGCCGTACTGGGCGAGCGTGACGGCCACGCCGCTGGGCGCGAGGATCGGCAGGGCCAGGCCCATGTCCCCGTAGGCGAGTGCCTCGGCGACGAGTGCGTTGGTGATCACACCTCGATCGCTGCCGGCGCCGTCGAGCTCCTCGGGGATGTTGATCAGCGTGATGCCCAGCTCGGCCGCGCGCTCGACGAGCGACTCGGGGGCCTTCGTCGCAGCGTCTGCGTCGTACGCCGCGGGACGGATGATCTCGGCGGCGAAGTCCTTGATCGTGTCGACGATCATCTTCTGGTCGTCGTCGGGCGTGAGGTCGTAATTGGAGCGCGTGCTCGAATGCAGGCGACGCGGCTTCCCTCCGCCTTGCACCTTCTTGAACGTGCGGTTGGCTGTGCCCAGGGCCTTGAACCCGGTCTTGGTGCCTTCGTACGCGAACTTGTTCACGACGTCCTGCAGTCCGCGCTTCTGCACGAACGGCGACTGGACGATCGCCATCAGGCCGCGGATCAACTGTCCGGTCGGGTTGCGGGGGATCGGGTTCTTCCCGACGGCGCTCGTGTCGCGGGGATCGGTTGACGTGCTCATTACCACCATCTGTTCTCGCGTGGCGGGAAGGCAGCAGGAGCAGAGGCTCCGTCGCCGCCCACCAACTTACTCTTGAGTCAGGTGCGACCTTACTCCTGAGTAAGAAAGGTGTCACGCAATGGGGCAGAACTCGGCCGAGCGTCCCCTCGCACCGGCGGTCAGGCGAGCCGCGACACGGCGATCGCGTGCAGACCGGGATTCGCCGCCAGCGCCGACCCGTTGTGTGGACCAGGCCGGCCGTCGACCGCCGAGAACACGCCGCCCGCCTCGCGTACGACGATGTCGAGCGCGGCCAGATCCCACAACGACACCTCGGGCTCCACTGCGAGGTCGACGGCGCCCTCGGCCACGAGGCAGTAGCTCCAGAAGTCCCCGTACGCGCGCAGACGCCATGCGTCGTCCGCCAGCGCCAGGAAACGACCCCGGCCCGCTGCATCCCAATACGCCAGGTCGGAGAACGAGATGCTCGCGGAGCCGAGATCGGCCACAGCCGACACGTGGATCGGGCGCGGCGCACCCCCGTCGAACACGACGTGCGCGCCCGACCCGGCGGCCGCGTACCAGCGCCGCCGCAGCGCAGGCGCCGAGACCACGCCCACCACCGGGACACCGTCCTCCAGAAGTGCGATCAGGGTGGCCCATACCGGCACCGAGCGGACGTAGTTCTTGGTCCCGTCGATCGGGTCGAGCACCCATTGGCGCCCGGTGAACACGGCGTCGCCGCCGAACTCCTCGCCCAACAGTGCATCGTCCGGCCTCGCCGCGGCGAGCCGGTCGCGCAGCGTCGTCTCCACGGCGATGTCGGCGTCGGAGACCGGGGTCAGGTCGGGCTTGGAATCGACCCGCAGATCGACAGCGCCGAAACGCGCCATGGTGATGGCGTCTGCGGCGTCGGCGAGGGAGAGGGCGAGAGCGAGATCGGGGTTCCCGGCGGTTCCGGTGGACGACAGCGCGGTGCTCGGCATAGGTTGCACCGTAATGCAGGCCCGCCGGCGCCGGTGCGGCCTGCCGACCCCGGCCGAGATCACGAACCGACAAGGAGGCCGGCACGCCCATGACGGTGTATCTCCTACGTCGCCTGCTCAACTATGTGGTGCTGCTGATCCTGTCCACATTCCTCGCCTATGTTCTGGCGTCGCTGACGTTCGATCCGCTGTCGGCGCTGCTGGGCCGTAACCCACCGGTCTCGGCGCAGGCGCTCGCCGCGAAGCGCGCCGCGCTACATCTCAACGAGAACGTCGTACTGAGGTACTTCTCGTGGCTGGGTGGGGTGGTGCACGGCGACTTCGGTCAGACAGTGACGGCGGGGAACGTCACCGACGAGCTCGGCCGACGGTTGCTGGTGAGCCTTCGGCTGGTGACGATCGGCACCGTCCTGGGGGCAGTCCTCGGCACCCTGCTCGGTGCCTACTCCGCGGTCCGGCAGTACAAGGTGTTCGACCACATCGCCACCGCGGGGACCTTCGTATTGCTGTCCATTCCAGTGCTGGTTCTGGCGCCGATCGTCAAATGGATCGCCGTACAGATCAACCAGCTCTCCGGCCACAACATCCTCCAGTTCACCGGTGAGACCACGGCCGGTGCCACAGGCGGGCTCTTCGCCGAGATCGTCGATCGCGCCAACCACCTGCTGCTGCCCACGATCGTCCTCACCCTGATCACCCTCGGCAGCTACAGCCGTTTCATGCGCGGATCGATGCTCGACGAGTTGGGCTCGGACTACATCCGCACCGCCCGGGCGAAGGGACTGACCCGCGGTCGGGCGATCTTCCGGCACGCGCTGCGCACCGCCCTCATTCCGATGGCCCCGCTGTTCGCGTTCGGGATGGCTACGGTGATCACCGGCGCGACCTTCACCGAGCGAGTGTTCGGCTGGTACGGCATGGGGGACTGGCTGGTGGTGGGCATCACCAGCCAGGACGTCAACATCACCTGCGCGGTGACGTTCTTCGCCGCGCTGTCGGTCCTCGTGGCCGGGTTACTCACGGACGTCGCCGTCGCCGTCCTCGACCCGCGCGTACGCACCTGATGGGAGGGGTATGGCCGCCATCGACCCGAATCTGACGACCGACGTCGGAGCCCCCGCCGGTCGCACCCGGCTGATCGCCCGGCGCTTCGTCCGCAACCGGCTCGCGCTGGTGGGCGTCGTGATCCTGGTGCTCCTCCTGGTCGCCGCCTTCGTGATGCCGCACCTGTACGGCTACGACTACGAGCAGATCGACCCGGTCGAGATGCTGCACCCGCCCAGCCCGCGGCACTGGTTCGGCACCAACGTCATCGGGCAGGACGTGTTCGCGCAGACCATGCGAGGCCTGCAGAAGTCGCTCATCATCGGCTTCCTGGTGGCGGTGTTGTCCACCCTGATCGCAGCGGTCGTGGGTGCTGTCTCCGGGTACCTCGGCGGCGTCACCGACCGTGCGCTCACCTGGATCACCCAGGCGCTGTTGGTGATTCCGAGCTTCGTCGTCGTCGCCGTGTGCAGCCCGGCGTTCAAGACCCGAAGCTATCTGTTTCTGGTGCTCCTGCTCGCATTGTTCGGCTGGATGGTGTCGTCGCGAATGGTCCGGGCCCTGACTCTGTCGCTGCGCGAGCGCGAGTTCATCATGGCCGCGCGATTCATGGGCGCGCCCTGGTACATCATCGTTGCGCGCCACATCCTGCCGTCGATGAGCTCGGTGCTGATCGTGGACGTCACCCTCAACGTCGGCAGCGCGATCGTCAGCGAATCCACCCTCAGCTACTTCGGGTTCGGTGTGCAGCCGCCGGACATCTCGCTCGGCACCCTGATCGCCGACGGCACATCGTCGGCGCTCACGTACCCCTGGCTGTTCCTGTACTGCTGTGGCGCGCTGGTGCTGATCGTCATGGCCACCAATTTCATCGGCGACGGTCTGCGGGATGCGCTGGACCCCACGTCCCGGGCCGGGCGGGGGCGCGGATGACGGGCGCCGAGCCGGGGGGCCGCGGTGGCGACCCGGTCCTGACGGTGCGCGACCTGCACGTGAGTTTCCCCAGCGAGTCCGGGCCGGTCCCCGTCGTCCGCGGCCTCGATCTCGAGGTGCGGCGCGGCGAGGTGCTGGCGATCGTCGGGGAGTCTGGCTCGGGCAAGTCGGTCTCGTCGCTGGCCGTGATGGGCCTGCTGCCCGACGGTGCGCGGGTGCGCGGCTCGATCGAGCTGAACGGCACAGAGCTGCTGGGGTTGTCGGACCGCGAGCTCTCACGGGTGCGCGGTGCGGCCGTCTCCATGGTGTTCCAGGATCCGCTCACCGCGCTCACGCCGATCTACCGCGTCGGTGCCCAGGTCGCGGAGGCGTTGCGCGTGCACGACCGGACGCTCTCCACCGACGCGGCACATCGTCGCGCGGTCGAACTGCTCGATCTGGTGGGGATCCCGGAACCCGAGCGTCGGGCGGACGCGTTCCCACACGAGCTGTCCGGCGGCATGCGCCAGCGCGTCGTGATCGCCATCGCGATCGCCAACAATCCAGACCTGATCATCGCCGACGAGCCGACCACCGCCCTCGACGTCACCGTCCAGGCGCAGGTGCTCGACCTGCTGACCAAAGCCCGTGACCTCACCGGTGCCGCGGTGATCCTGGTGACCCACGACCTCGGCGTCGTTGCGAGCGTCGCCGATCGGGCCCTGGTGATGTATGCCGGGCGTGCGGTGGAGCAGGCCGACGTGGCCACGCTGTTCGGCGCGCCCGCGATGCCCTACACCGTCGGACTGCTCGGTGCCGTTCCGCGTCTCGATGCCGCCCAACATCGGCTCGTGCCGATCGACGGTGCGCCACCCGTGCCGGGGGCGCTGCCCTCCGGGTGCCCGTTCGCGCCCAGGTGCCCGCTGGTCCAGCCGCGGTGCGAGGAGGCCGAGCCTGTGCTGGATCCGGTGCCCGGCGGTGCGGACGGACATCGAGCTGCGTGTCTGCGCACCGACGCGACGCGCGACGCGGCGCCCGAGGAGGTCTTCGCGGTCGCAGCGACGCCCGGAGCCCACGCGAGGGTCACCGCGGCCGGCGACGTCGTGCTCGAGGTCACCGCGCTCCGGAAGTCGTATCCGCTGTACAAAGGGAAGGTGTTGCGCCGCAAGGCGGGTGAGTACGAGGCGGTGCGGGGAGTGGACTTCGCGTTGCGCGCGGGCCGGACCACGGCGATCGTCGGCGAGTCCGGATGCGGCAAGTCGACGACGCTGATGGAGATCCTCGGCTTCGACCGACCCACCAGTGGCTCGGTTCGGATCTTCGGCCGTGAGCCGTACACGCTCGGGGCCGAAGAGAAGCGGGCGCTGCGGCGGCGGATCCAGGTGGTCTTCCAGGACCCGATGGGGTCGCTCGATCCCAGATTGCCGGTCAGTGACCTGATCGCGGAACCCCTTCGGTTGCACCGTGTCTCCGATGCCCGGACCCGCGTCGCCGACCTCATGAGGCAGGTGGGACTGGACGCCACGCACGCCGATCGGTTTCCCGCCCAGCTCTCCGGCGGGCAGCGGCAGCGCGTCGGCATCGCCCGCGCACTGGCGCTGCGCCCGGAGATCCTGTTGCTCGACGAGCCCGTGTCCGCCTTGGACGTCTCCATTCAGGCAGGGGTGCTCAACCTGCTCGGCGACCTGCAGCGCGAACTGGGGCTGGCGTACCTGTTCGTCTCGCACGACCTGTCGGTGGTGCGGCATCTGGCCCACGACGTCTGTGTGATGCGGGCTGGTGTGTTCGTCGAAACCGGTACCGCCGAGCAGGTGTTCGGCGATCCGAAGGACCCGTATACGCGCGCGTTGCTCGCGGCCGTGCCGGTGCCGGACCCTGCAGTCGCCCGGTCTCGCGTGCACCTCGCCGCCGAGCTGATCGAGGCGGCGGCAGGGGAGGAAGGATGACGCGGTTGCGTGACACGGTGTGGCGGTTCGTATTCCGGGTGACGGTGCCGGTGGTCGTGGCGGCCTCGGTGGCCGGCGGGATGAGCGCGTGCAGCAGCGACGTCCCGGAGGTGTCGACGGTCGGCAACGGGCCGCTGAAGGCGGTGGCGGACGTGAACCCGCATCCGCTGGACCAGCTTCAGCAGGGCGGCAACGTCAACTGGCCGATCAGCCAGTGGGTCGCCAACTGGAACCCCAGCGAGACCGATGGCACCACAGTCGATTCCACGCAGTACGGCGCCGGGCTCTTTCCCGGACCCTTCGCCGCCGATCAGGAGGGCGGGCTGTCGGTCGACACCCGGTACTTCACCGACATCCGCGAGGAGGCCGTCGGCGGCAAGGAGACCGTCACCTACGACATCAACCCGAAGGCGGTGTGGTCCACCGGCCGCCCCATCGACTGGACCGATCTGGCGGCCCAGTGGAAGGCACTCAACGGCGTCGATCAGGCGTATCAGGCGTCGAGTACCACGGGCTACGAGGACATCGAGTCCGTTGTCCGCGGCACCAGCGACAAGCAGGCGATCGTCACCTTCAAGAAGACCTTCGGCGAGTGGAAGTCCCTGTTCAGCCCGCTCATGGCGCGCGAGGTCAACGACACCCCGGCAGCCTTCAACACCGGCTACATCACAAAGTCGCCGCCCACCGCCGGTCCGTTCCGGATCGCGTCGGTCGACCCGGGCGCCAAACGCTTCACCATCGAGCGAAACCCGGCGTGGTGGGGCCGGCGGCCCGTGCTCGACACCATCACCTACATCGCGCTCGACTCCACCGCGACCATCGGCGCGCTGCAGAACGGCGAGGTGGACCTCGACACCGATGTGGTGACCGCCGACGCCGTCAAGACCTACCGCGGCATCCGCGACGTCGATCTACGGCAGTCGCTGGGCTTCGAGTGGAGGCACTTCGATTTCAACGGGGCCCCAGGCCGGATCACCGCGGACAAGAACGTTCGGCTGGCGATCATGCGCGGCATCGACCGCGACCTGATCGCCAAAGCGCTGCTCAGCCCGCTCACGTCGCAGCCGGCGGTGCTCAACAGTCACGTCTTCGTGGCCGGCCAGAAGGGCTATCAGGCGAACAACGGCGACATCACGTACGACTCCGACCGGGCGCGCCGGGAGCTCGACGCCGACGGGTGGAAGCTCGACGGCCGATTCCGGAAGAAGGACGGCTGTGAGCTCACGATCCACGACACGATCCCGTCGGACACTCCGAACGCGACCATGGAGGCGCTGCTGATCCAGCACGACCTCGAGGCGATCGGGGTGAACCTCCTCATCGACACCGTCCCCACCGACGACTTCTTCGGACGCTACGTGTTGCGCGGCAACTACGACGTCACCGAGTTCACGTGGCAGGGCACCGACACCCCCATCTCGAGCCTGTCGGGGGTGTACGAGCTGGTGCCTGGGCAGCAGATGCAGAACTACGGCCAGATCGGGAGTCCCGAGATCAACGCGCTCATCGACGAGGCCAACGCGGAGCCCGACGACGCCGAGCGGATCGCGATCGCGAACCGGTTCGACGCGCTGATCTGGCAGGAGGGCCACAGCCTCCCGCTGTATCAGCGCCCGTACATCTGGGCCGTGAAGAAGAGACTCGCGAATGTCGGCGCGCCCGCGTTCGGTGATATCGACGTGGAGACGATGGGCTGGCTGAAGTAACGAGATTCCCCGGGCTCGGCTATCCGGCTCTCGCCACGGCTGGCGCGATCGCGGTCACGAGCATCGTGGGCGCCTGTGCGCGCAGCGGCGACGGTGCCGCTGTCGCGGTAGCCGTGGCCCTCGTGATCGCCGTCGCGGCCGGGCTGCGGCTCGGTTCCGCAGCGTGGGCCGTGCTGCGCCTCGAAGCGGGCGACTGCGGCGACGCCGTCGCAGCACTGGTGCGCTTCGAACACCGCGGGCGGTCCCGGGCATACCTCGAGATCGTCGACCGGGACGGTTCCCGCATGTACCAGGGCGTCTTCTTCCATCGGCGGCTGCTGGCACTTGGCGGCCCAGTGCAGGTCGCGGGGTCGTCCGGCCGACGGCGTGCCTACCGGGGCGCGGGCGGCGTCATCGCCTGCCCGGCCGGGCGCGCTCGACACGAACCCCCATCCGGCCGCGCGTTCGACGTCCCCCCTTACTCCGCGGCAGCGCTCGCCGAGCGGGCCCGCTCCGTGTCCTCGGTGCGCCGGAGAATCGTCGTGGACGCGCCGTCCGGCACGGCCGGGGCGGCGCCCGCCCTGCTCTACGCACTCTCGGTCGGCGGTGGGGCAGCGACGGTGATCGGTGCCATCGCGGTGGGCGTGACCTGGGGTTACTGGTACGCGGCCCTACTCGGCACCGATCCCGGATAGCGTGTGTCGTCAGGGAATACGGCGATATCGCGTGGTCGGTGTCGCGCGGATCGACGGGAGGACGTGGAAGTGAGCTTGGGACTGGTCTGGATTCTGGTGATCCTGGTGGTGCTGATCGCGGTGGGTGTCACCTGGCGGCGCGCTCAACGGGGTGTCGCCCGCACCATGGACGCGCAGTCCGGGCTCGAGCAGGGAACCATGACCCTGACCGGAGTGTCGCCACGGCCGTTGGACGCCGACAAGAACGGCGAGGCGACCGTCACCATCAGCGGCTCCCTGGCCGGGCCGAGCACCTCACCGCGGCCTGTCTACGGGCGGTTCGTGTGGAAGTTCGCCGACACCTGGCCGGAGGTGGGCGACCAGCTCGCCGTGGTCTACAAGATCGGTAAGGCGGATACCACCTGGCACGTGGGAACGCTCACCCCGCCGCCGGTGTAGCCGCGATCGTCGGTCGCGGCGCGCGGGTATCGTTGGCTACCGTGCATCCTGACGTTTCCGCCGATATCGAGAGCCTCGCCGCCACATTGCAGACTGTGGAGAAGGTGCTGGACCTCGACGACATGCGGCGCCGCGTCGACGAGCTGGAACAGAAGGCCGCAGACCCCGAGCTGTGGAACGACCAGGCCAACGCGCAGCAGGTGACCAGCGAACTGTCCCACGTGCAGGCCGAGTTGCGCCGCGTCACCGACCTCCGCCAGCGGCTCGACGACCTGCCGGTGATGTACGAGCTGGCCGAGGCCGAGGAAGGCGCTTCGGCCGAGGTCGCCTTGGCGGAGGCCGACGCCGATCGGACCAAGTTGCGCCTCGACATCGAGGCCATGGAGGTCAAGACCATGCTCTCGGGCGAGTACGACCACCGTGACGCGCTGGTCAACATCCGCTCGGGTGCTGGTGGTGTCGATGCGGCCGACTGGGCCGAGATGCTCATGCGGATGTACATCCGCTGGGCCGAGAAACACGGCTACGGCGTCGAGGTCTACGACACCAGCTATGCCGAGGAGGCAGGGCTGAAATCCGCCACGTTCGCCATCAAGACCGACTACGCGTACGGCACGCTGTCGGTGGAGATGGGCACGCACCGGCTGGTCCGGATCAGCCCGTTCGACAACCAGGGCCGGCGTCAGACGTCGTTCGCCGAGGTCGAGGTGTTGCCGGTGGTGGAGACCACCGACCACATCGATATCGACGAGAACGACGTGCGCGTCGACGTCTACCGGTCGTCCGGTCCGGGCGGCCAGTCGGTCAACACCACCGACTCGGCGGTGCGGCTCACGCACATCCCCACCGGCATCGTCGTCACCTGCCAGAACGAGAAGTCTCAGCTGCAGAACAAGGTGTCGGCGATGAAGGTGCTGTCGGCCAAGCTGCTCGAGCGCAAGCGCTTGGAGGAGCGGGCGCAGATGGACGCGCTCAAGACCAACGAGGGCGCGTCGTGGGGCAACCAGATGCGGTCGTACGTCCTGCATCCGTACCAGATGGTCAAGGACCTGCGGACCAACTACGAGGTCAACAACCCGTCGGCGGTGCTGGACGGCGACCTCGACGGCTTCATCGAGGCGGGGATCCGGTGGCGGATGAACGGCGACGATGCTGCCTGACGTGTCGTTCCCATCGGTCCACTCGGGGTGGTCGGCTGTGACCGGGTCGCAGCTGATCGCCGGCGACCTGCTCCCCAACATCGACGGCTGGCGGGAGATGCTGGTCGACCACGTGCTTCCGATGGTCATGTGGGTGATCGCAGCCATACTGGTCAACCGCTTCATCAATTGGGCGTCCGGACGGGTGACCGCACGGATCGACGCGCAGTTCGCGCACAGCGACTCGTTGGTGCGCACCGAGGCGGCCAAGCACCAACACGCCTTGATCCAGGTGATCAGCTGGGTGGCCATCGCGACGGTCTACCTGGTCGCGTCGTACAACGTGGTGCACGCGCTGGGCGTGCCGATCACCGCGCTGGTGGCACCCGCCACCGTCGTCGGCGCCGCTGTGGGCTTCGGCGCGCAACGCGTCGTACAGGACCTGCTCGCGGGCTTCTTCCTGATTACCGAGAAGCAGTACGGCTTCGGCGACGTGGTCGATCTGACCCTCACCGCCAATGCCCGGGCGAGCGGCACCGTGGAGGACGTGACGCTCCGGGTCACCAAGCTGCGCAACGCCGACGGCGAGATGATCACCGTGCCCAACGGGCAGATCATCTCGGCCACCAACCTGTCCAAGGACTGGGCGCGCGCGGTGATCGACATCCCGGTCCCCAAGTCCGTGGACATCAGCCGAGTCAACGAACTGCTGCATCGCGTGGGCCAGCGTGCTTTCGCCGACCCACTGATGTCGACGCTGTTGCTCGACGAGCCGACCCTGATGGGTGTCGAGTCCATCGACGTAGACCATGTGAACCTGCGGATGGTCGCTCGCACGCTGCCCGGCAAGCAATTCGAAGTGGGCCGCAACCTGCGGGAGCGGATCGTGCGCGCGCTCGCGACCGCGGGCATCACCGTGAATGCACAGGCGCACGACGGCGGAGACCCGACCGGTAGCGGAACCGGCCCGATCCCCACGACCGGGGAGCGCCGATGACGGGGCCGGTCGACTCCACGCCCCAGCCTGGGAGCACGCCGATCGATGGGGCCGACGAGCCTGCGATCCGGCCCGTCAGGCCCCCGATATGGGACCTGGTGCCGAAGTACATCCGGGGCACCCGGATACGGACCAGCACTGCGTTCCTGGTTCTGGTGTTCGTCGCGTGCGGCTACGTCTACCTGCACCTTCGTCCGCCGCCGGCGCCCTACCCACCGCCACAGGCGTACGTCGCCACGTACACCGCACCGATCGAGCCGACGTATACGCCGGAGCGGCGCTACCCAGAGTCGGAGTCGATGACGGCCACGTCGACCCCGGAGTCCGAGAGCGAGTCGTCCTCCTCCGAGCGGCGTCGGGAGTCGGAGAGTAGCGGCGTCAACGGGCCGCAGAGCAGCGGCGAGAGTGCGTCGCCGCTTGCCTCGACGTCGGGACAACCGGGTTCGGAGACCAATGGCGTATCCACGACCAAGACGCCGGTGCGAGTGAACCCGACCGGGGCCGGGAGCCGTTGGGCACTTCCGGGCATCGGCGCTCCGGCGACGACGGTTCCGGCGCAATAGGCCGGGGCCTGGTTACACTGGGCGACCGTGATCAGCGTCCAGAACGTCACCATGAAGTACAAGTCCTCGGCTCGCCCGGCCCTGCAGGACTTGTCGTTGGAGGTCGGGAAGGGCGAGTTCGTGTTCCTGATCGGGCCGTCCGGGTCGGGGAAGTCGACCTTCTTCCGGCTTCTGCTCAAGGAGGACCGCCCCACCTCGGGCGATATCCGGGTGGGCGAGTTCAATGTGACCAAGCTGTCCGGACGCAAGGTGCCTTCGCTGCGGCAGTCGATGGGGTGCGTGTTCCAGGACTTCCGGCTGCTACAGCAGAAGACCGTCGCCGACAACGTCGCGTTCGCGCTGGAGGTGATCGGTAAGTCGCCGACGCAGATCAAACGGACTGTGCCGGAGGTACTCGACTACGTCGGATTGGGCGGTAAGGCCGAGCGCATGCCGAGCGAGCTGTCGGGTGGGGAGAAGCAGCGTGTCGCGATCGCGCGGGCGATCGCCAACCGACCGCTGGTCTTGCTGGCCGACGAGCCGACCGGCAACCTCGACCCCGACACCAGCACCGAGATCGTCGACGTGCTCGACCGGATCAACCGCGCCGGCACGACGGTCGTGATGGCCACCCACGACCGGCACATCGTGGACTCGATGCGACGCCGCGTGATCGAGTTCCGTCTCGGAGAGCTGGTCCGCGACGACGCCACCGGCGTCTACGGCCTGGGCCGCTGACCTTCGATCCGCCGGCACCGTCGTCCACCGACATGCCGGACTCCCTTCCACCAAAGGACTGAACACCGCATATGCGCGCGAGTTTCATCACCAACGAGGTCGCCACCGGCCTGCGGCGCAATGTCTCCATGACGGTCGCCATGATCCTCACCACGGCGATCTCGCTGGCCCTGTTCGGCGGCGGCCTGCTGGTCGTGCGGATGGTGGACAAGAGCCAGGACATCTTCCTGCAACGGGTCGAGGTGCAGGTATTCCTCGACGACGGCATGAGCTCGGCCGACCCCGACTGCCTCAAATCCGAGTGCACCACCCTGCGCGATCAGATCAAGGCGATGGCCGGCGTCGACCGCGTCGACTACGTCTCGAAGGCCGACGCCTACCACGACGCCGTCACCAAGACCTTCGCCAATCAGCCCGAGCTCGCGGCGCTCGTCCGGCAGGACGCCCTGCCCGCCTCGTTCAAGGTGCGGATCGGGGACCAGACCAGGTTCTCGTCGGTGATCGACGGGCTGAAGGGCAAGCCGGGCGTAGCCAGCGTCCTCGATCAGCGTGACCTGGTGAACCGCGTGTTCTCGGTGCTCAACGGAGCACGGAACGCTGCGTTCACCGTGGCGCTGATCCAGGCGATCGCGGCCGTGCTGCTGATCGCCAACACCGTGCAGGTGGCCGCGTACACCCGGCGGACCGAGGTGTCCATCATGCGGCTCGTGGGAGCCACCCGGTGGTACACGCAACTGCCGTTCCTGCTCGAGGCGGTGGTAGCGGCCCTGATCGGCGGGGTGATCGCGATCGTGGGATTGGTCGCCGCGAAGGGGCTGTTCTTCGACCGAGCGCTCAAGGAGCTGTACGGCGTGAACATCCTGGCCAAGATCACGTCGACTGACGTCCTCCTGGTGGCGCCGTGGTTGCTGATCGTCGGTGGTGGCTTCGCGGCCGCGACCGGCTACGTGACCCTGCGGTACTACGTCCGGGAGTAGCTTCAGCCTCTCTCAGTAGGTGCACGTCTCCACCGGGACACGCCGTCGCTGCTGTGGAGGTGTGCATCCAATGGGTGGATTCGTGCACCTACCGCTTCGGATCCACCCATCCTCTCCGCTCCAGTGCGGCGCGCACACGGCGCAACACGGCCTCACGGTCGTCTCTGACCTGCCGCACCGTGACCTGGATGACGTGCCACCCGAGGTCGTTCTCCAGGACGTTCAGCCGCTCGATGTCAGCGGCGAACCGATGCGTGTCGCCGTGCCAGGCGCCCTGGTATTCGATGCCCACCCGGAACCGCTGGTCACCGAGGTCCAATCGGTACCTGCCGCCGTAGACCTCGATCTGGGGAACGAAACCGGTGAGGCCGTCGCGGTGTAGCAAAAGGCGCGTGTAGGTCTCCCACGGCGACTCGGCCCGGCCATCGGCTTCGGCGAGGATCTCGCGGACACGTGTCGACCGCCAACCGCAGCGGCTCAGCCGCGTGAGGACGTCGTCGGGTGTCGTCATCGGCGGTCGGTCTCGGAAATGCCGCAGGCACTGGTCCATCGCGGCGATCGCCCTGTCACCCCGGACGAAACGGGCGAGGTCGATCGCGGTGCGGGTGCCGTCGGTGCAGCGCAGGCCGCCGACCGCAACGACTTCATCGGGTTCGAGATGACCGCGCCGGGCGAGAACGTCTCGTCTGCGGATCGGAGCGGGGGTCCACAGTTCGACCGGCTTGTCCTTGTCCATCGCCATCATGTGACGATGCAGCCTGGCGGCGGACCAGCCGCAGAACACCGCGTCGGGATAGAGGCACATGAGGGCCGCCGCGAACTCACCGAGCCCGGGAGGCATACCCGACACGGACCGGATCCCGTGTGTCACCTGAGGGCACAACCGCTCGGCCGTCGACCTTCCCCAGCGCTCGACCAACTCGGCGTAGCGGAAAACCGCATCGTCCCCCATACCCATTGGACGTACCAGCCGGCTCAGCGGATCCCGTCAGCGTGATAGGTGCGCGAGTCCACCCGTTAGATGCACGTATCCACACTGTCGACGGCGTGTCTCAGTGGATATGCGCAGGCAACCGGTGCGGTCAAGGAAACTCGATTCCGCTGCCCGTGTGCCGATCCGTACACTGGAGAGGTTGCTCACCGCCACGACGTAGAGAGGCCGAACCGGTGAAGGAGAAGGGGCGCAAGGTCATCGCGACCAACCGCCGAGCGCGCCACAACTATTCGATCCTCGACACGTATGAGGCCGGGGTCGTGCTGGTCGGTACCGAGGTCAAGGCTCTGCGGGACGGCAAGGCGTCGCTGGTCGATGCGTTCGCGACGATCGACGACGGCGAGGTGTGGCTGAGGGGCCTGCACATCCCGGAGTACGGAAGCGGGAGCTGGACCAACCACACCCCGCGCCGAAGCCGCAAGCTACTCCTGCATCGCCGCGAGATCGATTCGTTGGTCGGCAAGATCCACGACGGGAACCAGACACTGGTACCGCTGTCGATGTATTTCAACGATGGTCGCGTCAAGGTGGAACTCGCGCTGGCCAAGGGTAAACAGGAGCACGACAAGCGCGCCGATATCGCGCGCCGCACGGCTGAGCGCGAGATCATCCGTGAGTTGGGCCGGCGCGTGAAGGGGATGCGCGGGTAGCAGCTACCCCTGCGGTGCCAGGCCGTCGATGATCACGGCGACCAATGTCCCGTTGCACGGCCGCGTACCGCATCCGCACGGACAATCGGCGGGCTCGCTGCGCTGGCACATCGCGCACAGCCCACCGATCAGACGGCGCACATCGTCGGGTTCGACGTCGGTGCGGAACGCCCCCGCTGCCTGCCCAGCGGCGAGCAGTGTCCCGATCGACGACCTCGATCTGGCCGCGGTGTCCTCGAAGACGTCGGCTTCGGCGCCGGCGGACGCGAGGATCGCCTCCTTGAGGCCGGCTTTCTGCCCCGACGTAGCCATGTAGCGCACGATCAGGCGCCGCATCGCCTCGGCGGGGGGAACCCGATCGCCGAGCATCGACTCCACCAGCGTCGACATCTCGTCGGCATGCTGCCGGTACGCCGCTTCCAGGAGCGAGTCGCGGCTCGGGAAGTTGCGATACAGCGTGCCTATCCCCACTCCCGCAGCCGCCGCGATCTTCTCCAGCGGAACCCTGGGGTCGTCGTTCATCAGCTCGCGGGCGGCCGTCACCAGCTTCTCGCGATTGCGCACAGCGTCGGCGCGGGGCCGCGTCACCGTCGCCATCTCCGCTCTCCTTCTCGTCCGGCGATACCGCTTGCTAAGCGGAGGGAACCTCCACTACAGTAAGTGGAGGAAGCTTCCGCTTGTGGCTCAGCGTCGAGTCTAAACCTCCGACACCCCACTGCATAGGTGGTCGAACCATGTCTGTCCTTATTCAACGCCCCACTGCCGGGCTCGCATCCCGGCTGGCTCGCGCGCGCGGCGCCGCCCTGGCGACGGTGCTCGGCTGCCAGCTGATGGTGGTGATCGACGCCACCATCGTCAATGTCGCGCTGCCCGGCATGCAGCGTGACCTGCACTTCTCGCCCGCGTCCCTGTCGTGGGTGCTCAACGCCTACACGCTCACCTTCGGTGGACTACTGCTACTCGGGGCTCGGCTGGGTGACATCCTCGGCCGGCGCAACACCTTCATCGCCGGCGTCACTCTCGTCACCGTGGCCTCCGCGGTCGGCGGTGTGGCCGACGGCCCCGCGGTCCTGCTGGTCGCACGCGCAGCCCAGGGTGTCGGGGCGGCGTTCGCCGCTCCTGCGGCACTGGCGCTGCTCATCGCCATGTATCCCGAGGCGGGGGAACGTATGCGTGCGCTGGGGCTGTTCACCGCTGTGTCGGTGGGCGGCTTCTCGCTGGGGCTGGTGCTCGGCGGTGCGCTCACCGAGGCCCTGGGGTGGCGCTCGGTGCTGTACGTCAACGTGCCGATCGGCGTGCTCGTGGCCGCCGCAGCCGCGGTGGTCCTACCGTCGACGGCGCGGGAGTCCCGTCGGTTCGACCTGGCCGGGGCTGTGACCTCGACCGGCGGTGTGGGCCTGGTCGTGTACGGACTGGTCAAGGCTGCCGAGGCGG
>CAJCHX010000778.1 GCA_903970215.1 Acidobacteriaceae bacterium | reverse complement strand
TGCGGCGAGCCATGATCCGCGAGCCGTGACGTTCGACGAGGTATCCGAGCCTGTGACAGTCGGCGACGGAGTGTGGATCGCCCTCCGGGCGACCGTCCTGTCCGGGGTACACATCGGACCGCATGCGACGATCCGGGCGGGTGCGCTGGTCTCCAAGGACGTCCCGGCGGGGGCGTGGGTTCCGCCGCGACGGGTGAGTGACGGCGGACTCGATCCCGGCAGGTGGTCCCGATGACCGGCACCGCCGGGGACATGCGCGACCTCGCCACCATCAGCGTCATCATGGCGTGCCGCAATCCAGGTGCGTATCTGGAGGCCGCTCTGGACAGCGCGTTGCGCCAGCTGGGTCCGGGCGACGAAGTGGTGGTGCAGGACGCCGCGTCCACCGACGGGTCGACGGCGATCCTGGACCGCGTCGCCCGACGCGACGCGCGGCTGCGGTTCCTGTCGGAGCCGGACGACGGCCAATCCGACGCGCTCAACCGGTGCCTGCGCAGGGCGCGGGGTGGGTGGTGCATCTGGCTCAACGCAGACGACGTGCTGGTCACCGGCGCGGTCGACGCTGTGCGAGGTGCGATGAACAGGGCCGTGGACGCGGATCTGATCGTGGGCGGCAACCGGATCATCCGGGCCGACGGCTCCCTGGTCGACCACTATCCGGGCCGTCGATTGTCGGTGGAACACGGTGTGACGCAGGGATGTTGCGCGTTCTCGGGTTCGATCGTCATGCGTACGGCGTTCCTGCGCGGCGTCGGCGGATTCGACGACGCGCTGCACACGGTGATGGATCTGGAACTGCAGCTGCGGATGGTGGCAGCCGATCCCGTCCAGGTCGTGATTCCGGAGGAGATCGGTGCCCTCCGATTCCATGAGGCGTCGAAATCCGCCAATCGATGGGCGACATTCGTGCTCGAGAGTCACCGGGTGCGACTCGGGTATGCACGGACGACTGGCGAGCGTCTCCGTGCGGGAGTCCGGACGGCGACTCATGCGGGCGAGCGGGTGGTGTTCCGGGTGCGGCTGACGCCGGGGTATCGGCTGGCTCGCCGGCGCCTGCGTGAGTGGAGGCGGTGACCGTGGGCCGGCATTCCCTCGCCCTGGCCGAGCGGCCCTCGAGCCGTGTGGTGGTGACCAGGTCGGCGCTGCGGATCTCTACCCGGGTCGTGAGTTCGCTCGCGCTGGGTGTGTGCCTGATGGTGACCGCCAGGGGCACCCTTGTGGCCGACTTCGGAACCTTCATGACCGCGTACGCGATCGGTCTCGTCGCGGGTCTGATCGCCGGGATCGGGGCGCCGGTTCGGGTGCTCCGCGCACCCGCGGAGTCGAACCCCATCGCGGGCACGCTGTTCGTGGTTCACACGGTTCTGGTCGGTACGGTCTTCGTGGTTCTGGCGGCGGCGTACTCGGCGGCGGGGATGCGGTGGGCGATCGGTGCGGGACTGTTGTTCGCTCTGGGGGACACACTGCAGAACTACGCACAGGCCTATCTGACGGCACACGATCTGCATGTGTCGGCGAACCTGCTGGTCGTGGCTCACCGGTTGGCGCCGCTGGTCGCGGTCGGGTCCTGCTATCTCGCTCTTGGCGTGGTCCGATTCCATTGGATGGCAGTAGGATTCGTGATTCCCATCGTCCTCGGTCTGGCGGTTCCGTGGGCGCAGGCGCGGAGATCGGCGTGGGCGCCGGTCGGGGCGGTGTTCCGCCGGTGGACCGGCTACTGGGGTTACTCCGGGTCGGCGATCGTGGGACAGCTGCAGGTGCCGGTGCTCAGTGTGGTCGCCACGGCGACGACGGTGGGTACCTTCTCCATGGCGCTGCGGGTCGTTGGACCGATCACCTTGGTCACTGCGTCGATCACGGCGATCGTCGTGCCCGAGTTGGCTCGGAGACTCGGCTCACCGCACTCTTTCGCGGTGCTCTACCGGTCCGTGCTTACCGCCTGTGCCGGCTACTGCGCGGTCGTAGTCGCACTGTGTTGGCCGGGGGCGGTGGTGGTCGTGGCGCTGGCCGGGCCGCAATACCACGGTGCGGTGGCGCTGGTCGCTGCGACGATAGTGGGGGCGGGGCTCAGCGCGTGCAGCCAGGGATTCAATGCGAAGCTCCTGGCAGTGGGAACCCCGGGGCGTGCCACCGTGGCCATCCTTGCGGGTGGCGTCCTGGCACTGGGGATGTTGCTGGTAATCGGGATCGCTCATGCCACCTGGGCTCTGTGGACGGTCCCCGTGGTGTCGCAGGCGGTCGTGCTGGCCGCGATGGTGATGGTCGGTTCAGGAGGTGCACGATGATTCGGCGCAGGTGGTCGGCCTCGGCGTTCGTCGCCGCTGTTCTGGCGCTGGGTGGGTGCGCTGTGAACGGGACCTACATCCCGCCGACGCCGCCGCCGGTGTCGATCACCGTCGACCGGGCCGAGGGGGCCGACCTCGGACGGGTGGCGATCATCGGCGACAGCACCACGACGGGCACCACGTTCGGGGGAGACGGCCGATACAACTGGACATATCTGCTCCGTCAACGTGCCGCGAACGCGCACCTGGACATGGACTTCGCGGTGTCCGGTGAAGGAGGTGCGGGCTACCTCCAAGTGGGTACCGAGGGAACGACATTCGGCTCCCAGGTATTGCACACGGTCGATGCCGACACCCGGCTGACCATCGTCTTCGGCAGCATCAACGACATCGACGCCAAGGGCGACTACGCGAAATCCGTTGCGGCGGTGTGTAACAGCGCCCGCAGTCTGGCTCCCGACAGCACGGTGATCATCGTCGGACCGGCGTGGTCGCAACGGCGGCGCATGCCGCCCAGACTCACCGCCGAGCGGAACATGCTGCGGGCGCAGGCGATGCGCTGTTCGGCGCTGTTCCTCGATCCGATCGCCGGGCGGTGGCTGGGCAACCTGAACGGCATGATCGGCG
>CAJCHX010000777.1 GCA_903970215.1 Acidobacteriaceae bacterium | reverse complement strand
TCTCCCCCTCGGCGCTCTGCAACATGCCCGTGCTGTCGATCGCGACGTGGCCGGCGGGCTCGCAGAGCAGGGCGAAGACGGCCTGCGGTGGCGCCGCGATCGTCCGGGACACCTCGAAACGCTCGGTCATGCCGCCGCCCTTCCCGCGCGTGCCGTCCCGTGGACGGACCAGGCTACTGACCCGTGTCGCGGGCGTTCAGGTGCTTCGGTGGCCGCGCTGGGACGGTGTGGCGCCCCGTCGTGGCGCGACCCACACAGATCGTGCACGGGGAGAACGAACGTCAGAAGTCCCTGCAGATGACCAAGATGAACAGAGATGCGGAAACGTCTCCACTGGACGATCGGCGCGAGTGCGCAAAAGGACTGGCGGTTGTACCGTCCGCTCTCGTGAAGCTTGACCAGGAGGGGTCCGATCAGATCTTGGCTGCCGTAAGGACGCTGCTGCCCGAAGGGGTCAACGCATACCGCAAGGGCAGCGGCAACCTGATCATCAAGTACAAGCGCGCACGGTCCGAGCGTCACACCAGCAGCTCACCGGCCTTCGGTCACATGAGTGGACGAAACTCGCGGGCTGGGGCACTCGCCATCGGCTATCGACGCACCCTGCGCGAAATCACGAACTTCCTTACTCGCGTCGACCTGCGCTGGCCGGGACTGGCGTGGGGACCCGTCGAAATTGATGTAAAGGTTGTCAACGGCTCGGTCGAGGCGCGGCTGACCGACACCGAGGGGCACGTCATAGAATTCCCCACCCTCCGGGCCGGAGCCGAGTTCGGAAACACGACCCGACTGATGGATCCGACCCCGCTCGTCGCCGCGCCTGTCCCTACCGACAGGAGGACCTACACTCCTGCCATTCCTGACGCCATCGCTGAGAGAATCATCGCCGCTCTCGTCGCCGCGATGCCATCTGACTTCAAGGTCGATCGCCACCGAAGAACCGTAAATTTTCGCTCAGGTGGAATGGTACTCAACTCTGATCAGACGGTACGCCCTGTGAGTTGGCCCCAGCTGTTCGGCCCCCGCAACCGCGATGGCGTTACACAGCGGTCGATCGGCTGGGCAACATGGATGCTGCTCGACGGACTGCTGCGCATGTCGCGCACTTGCGGCGCGCCCATCGACAAATCCACCGCCAGGCGTCTGCAGGCCTACACGCAGGTGCGAGACAATGAGCTGCATGGTTGGTTAGCGGTTCCAGGCGATGCCGTCGCAACCGTGACCATTTCCCCGGTCGACTTGAGCGATCTCACACCAGAGCCGCCCAGGGGCCTACGACTTGGGCTACCGGTACTCAGCCGTTACCGACTGCCTGCGCTGGGTGAGGTCATGACCGCCCCGGGCAATAGGTAGGTCCGGGCTGCCCGACCCGGATCGAAGCGGGGCGACCTGGATCTTCCGATCCACGTTCACCTGATCCGACAGGAGACGGTGGGGTGCGGTTGTCGACGGCACGCTCGTCCGCGCTTCGGACGATGCTGGGTTGAGCCGGCGCCCCTTAGGTGGCTTGGACCAGCTGGAGGGCGTTGCCTTCCGGGTCGACACCGTCATGGCGGAGGCTGCCGCGGAACTCTCCCACTGGGTACCGCGGGTCGACAGCGCCGCCGAGCTTGGCGAAGAGCGGCCGCAAGGACTCAATGTCGTCTGCGACGTGGGCGAGCTTGATCGGAACGTCCACGCGACGTGCCGGCACAGACAGCACGATCCGGGCTGCCGCGGGCTCGGGTACTGACACGAGCGACAACGTCCACTGACGGGACTCGAGCACGCAGTGGTCCTGCGCGT